>NZ_QGGI01000016.1 GCF_003148465.1 Oceanotoga teriensis | reverse complement strand
TTGCTATATCTACTCCCACTACTAATGTTTTTTCATCCACTTGTTTTATTTTATTATTTTGTGTATAATTCATTTAGGTTCCTCCTTTGTAAAATATTTGATGGATTCTTGTTACACTTTTATTTTACGGGGAGGTTCCTTTTTTTTCAACCTCTTTCTTTTTTTATTTCAGGAATGCTCCTAAAGATATAATAAAAGGCCACCATCTGTTGAAGATGGTTGGCCCCTTTTTTTCACTTTTTATGTAATTAATTATAACAATAAAATATAATTAAAAAATTAAAAAAATATTGAAATTTATGTTCTTATATTAAATTTAATATATTAAATAATAAAAAACAGATAAAATCTTAAAGAAAGTATGTTAAGATTTTAGTATAATACAATAAATTTGAGGAGGTTTTATATGTATATATTTTTAGATTATGATGGAACTTTGACAAAAACTGAGGAAAATCAATATACTATGTATTTTTTTAAGAAATTTTTTGAATACCATAATATTGATTTTAATAAAAATATAAAATTAATGCTACACACTTTGGAATATGTTATTAAAAATGATGATATAACCATATCTAATTATGACAAATATCTCAATAAACTCGGAGAAGATTCAGATAAATCAAGAGAATATTGGGAAGAACAATTCAACATATACTATAATGAAGGTTATGATGAAATAAAAACTATAATAAATCCAAATGAAGAATTGATAGAATTGTTGAAAAAAAATAAAAACAATAAACTCATATTTGCTTCAAATCCTCTAATACCAGAAATATGTGTGCATAAAAGAATTAATTTTATAAATATGAAAAAAGAAGATTACATATATATATCCACAATGGAAAATTCTACCTCAACAAAACCTAATCCACACTACTTTAAAAATATATTAAGAGTTTTAAATGCTCAAGCTGATGAATGCGTTATGATAGGTGATAGTGATAATGATAGAGCTTGTACAAAAGTTGGTATAGATTTTATACATGTAGATGAAACAGAAAAATGGAAAGAGCTATTAAAAGATAATTAGTATATTAGTTAAACTGGGGGGATAAATTTGAATATTGTTATAAACGAATTTGGATTTGATTCTCATGGAAATAGAATAAATGAAATATGTTTAAAAAACAAAAATGATATGCAACTCAATGTTATAAATTATGGAGCAATTATAAATAAAATAATTGTTCCAGACAAAAATAAAAAATTTGAAAATGTAGTGATGGGATTGAACAATATAGAAGAATACGAAAAAAAATCACAATATTTTGGATCAATAATAGGAAGAGTTGCAGGAAGAATATCTAATGCAAAAATAAAAATAGATGAAATAGAGTATAATCTAGAAAAAAATGAAGGAGAAAATACACTTCATGGTGGAACTGAAGGTTTGGATAAAAAGTTTTATGAATTTGAAACTTTTATGAAGAAAGACAAAGCTGGAATAATATTAAAAACTAAATCTAAAGATGGTGAATGTGGATTTCCTGGAAACCTTGATATAGAAATAATATATTCTTTAAATGATGAAAATGAAATAGAACTCATGTATAAAGTTAAAAGTGATAAAAAAACATATGTCAATCTAACAAATCATACATATTTTAATCTTTCGGGAAATTTAAAAGAAAATATATTGAATCATTATATAAAAATAAACTCAGAAAAAGTTATATATTTAGATGAAAATACTTTACCAAAGAAAGTAGTTAATACAAATAATACAGAATTTGATTTCAAGCAATATAAAAAAATAGGAAAAAATATAAATTCAAAAAATGAACAGTTGATAAGATGTAATGGATATGACCATCCATATATTCTAAAAGATATAGAATACTGTGCAAAAGTAAAAGATGAAAAAAGTGGAAGAGAATTACAAATAATAACGGATCAACCATGTGTTGTATTCTATTCTGGCAATCAAATAAAAGATAATATACATATGGCGTTTTGTCTTGAAACACAGTATTATCCGGATGCTCTCAACTCTGATTTTTTAGATAAAAAACTTTTGAATAAAGATGAATTTTATACATCATATACAAAATGGATATTTAAAATGATTGAGGATTAATTGATTATAAATAGAACAATTAAATGAATATATAATTATTTGAGAGGTGGTTTGCTGTGAAATTTATAGGAGATAGAAGTATAACATTAAATGAAGATACTGATATATTAAAAACATCAGTATACACAGATACACTTGTTGATATAATAAACTCAAAAAATGATGATTCAAACTTTACAATAGGACTCTTTGGAAAAAGTGGATCTGGAAAATCGTCCATATTAAAAACATTAGAAGAAAGAATAAAAGAAGATAATAAATTAAAAAAAGATTTAAAAGTATTTAAATATGATGCTCTGAGATATACTGGAGAAGACTTTAAAAAAAGTTTTATAAAAGAAATAAAAAATCAATTCGATCTTGAAAGTGAAGAACAACTTGAAAATTATTTCAAAGATGATGATGAAAAAATAGAACATAAAGTTGGAGTAAAAAACAAAAAAATAATAGATTTGATGGTTTTTCTACCTTTAATATTCATAATAATGGCTTTAATACCAGATGTAAATATATATTTAAAAATACTCTCAATTATACTTGGTCCTTTGTTATCATATTTTGCATATATGATAAAAGACAGTCTTGTGCAATATAAAGTAAAGATAACAAAAGCAAAAGACTTTAATACAGAAGAATTATATGAAATAATGGATGAAGCTATATCAAAAACCACAAAAAATAATACTGTACAAAAATGGTTTAAAAGTGATGTAATGCTGAGAGATTACAATCCCAAAAAAGTTATAATGATAATAGAAAACATAGATAAATGTCCAAAAGAAAGGGTAATAGAGATAATATCAGCTTTAAGAAGCCCTTTAAACCATAAATATCTAAACACAATAATTCCTATAGATGAAAGCATAATTATAAAAACTTTGACTGGAAGTTATGAAGATATTGAAGAAATAATAAGAGGTATATTCAATACTATAATAAGAATAAAATCATACTCAAATAAAGATTTATTTACATATACGAATGAACTAATACAAAAAGAAGGACTTGAATTTTCAACAATAATAGCCGATATGGTATCTCAAGAATTCTCAAAAAATCCGAGAAGAATAATACACTTTTTAAATAATTTAAGTTCTGAAAAAATACTAATTGAAAAATTAGAACAAAAAGATATGATAAAAAATGTCAGTTCTAATATGGAATTTGTAGCCAAAATACAGATAATAAAAGAAGAATGGCCAGAATTATTTGAAAAAATAACTCAAGAACCTGAATTATTAAAATACATAGATGAATCAATAAAAAATAATGGATTTAAAAAATATTTCAAAGATGGGGAGTTAATATATGAATCCAAAAAAATAATTTTAAATTCACAACAATATCTATTTTTCAGCAGAACAAGAACAGTTCAATCTGAAAATGTATTACAATATTTAATAATACAAGATCATGATGCAGATATTCCAGAAAATGTGATCGAATCTCTCGAAAGTGGAAATTGGGATGAACTAAAAAATCAAATGAAAAATGGAAAAATAAAACCTACCAGATTGATGGAAATAATATATGAAGAACTCGATAAAGACATAAATAAAAAGGACTATTTAAAAACCAAAGGATTCGTTATTTTAAATATACTCTTCAACTTTATATATGAAAAAGAATATCAAGAAATATTTATAAGAATACATAAAATGATGGAAGTATTCATAGACAAAAAAATACTCGATAATAATCTAATAGACAAATTTGATACAGAACCTATGATGAACTATTCATATCTTCTAACTCTACAAGAACAATATTATTTAAGAGATTATATTGCAGAACACATAAATCAAAATTTTGATCCTGAAAAAAAAGATACATTACTTGAGACATATATAAAATACTATAAAGATGATGAAAATTCATTAGAAAAAATAAAAGATTCATTCTCTAAAAAAATAAAAAATAATTTATCAGCAATAGAAGAATTTGAAGAAGTTATAAACAATAAACATGTAATAAAATACTTAATAAATGAAGATTTCATATTAGATACCATATCAAGATTAGAAAAAGATTATCAAGAAAATGAAAACAAAAAGAGAATAATATTGTTAGATTATGTTTTTGAAAGCAATGCAATGGAAGAAAAAACACAAGAAATATACATAGAAAAAATAAATCAATTTTTAAATGATTATACAGATGAGAATCTTCAATATTGGCTTGAAAAAGTACAAAAAATAGTAGAAAAAAGTCAATATTCAGAAAATATAAAACTATTTGATATAAAATTAAATGAAATATATACATATCTCATACAAGAAATAAAAAATATAGATCAAAAAAGAATATTAACCTTAAAAATATATATAACAACATTAGAAGAATATATAAAACAAACAAGCTTATCTGAAAAATCAGAATTTATATTCGAAATATTGAATAAAACAGAAAATGAAGAAATAATAAAAATTGCATGTAATACATTATATGAATTAAAAGATATAAGAACATACAATGAAAAAAATGGAGAAATATTAACTGAAAAATTCTTAGAAATAAATGATATGATCATAAAACAAGATATTTCACAAAATTTAATATATGATATATCAAAAAAAGAAGTAGATATCAAAACGATAGAAAAATTTATAGATGCTGTATATGATTTATTATTTGATGTAGATGTTTCAGAAGCTGAAATACCATTAGAGATAGCTACGCAATTATCTGAAATACAAAAAATAGAAAATCTAATATACAATAGAGTTAGAAATGAACTCGAAATAAAAATAAAAAATAGAATAATGTGGATAGCTCAAAAAACACAAAAAATATGGTTAAAAGATAGATTGATTTCAGAAATGATAAAAAATACAGAAGATGGAGAAAAATTAAAAAAAGTAATAAAAGATATAGAAGAAAATGTAAGTTCATCTGAAGAAATAATAGAAAAAAATATAATAAATATGTTTAACATATTTACATATGAACATAATCCAGAATATCATAAATCTCTAATAGAAATATGTTCTGAAAAAATGTATTTATTCAATGAAAATGATTTTGCTATAATATCAGATGAATTAAAGTATCATTTAATATCTAAAGATCTTATAAATAAAAGATTTGCAATAATAAATATAGAAAAAATATATGATAAATTACCTAAGAAAAAATATAAATCAATAAAAAGCATATTAAGTGATGAAGAATTTGAATTCAAAGAAGATAATGATAAAGAAAAACTTGAAAATCTAAAGAAAAAATTTGGAATAAAATAAAAAATATGAAGGTGCATTAAGCACCTTCATATTTTATGCAGGAGTTACCACAATAATTGAATAAAGGGACGTCAAAAATTATGTTACTGAAATCAAATATTGGAGTGATATTGAAATCTATAGAATAAAGTCTTCTCTTTTTATCCATTATATAAAGATCTTTTTTTGAAAAGTTTTCCATTAATTCATTAAAATGAACTTTTTTAAAACAATTATAAGGATTTTTTTCATATAAAATAATCTTATCATCTTCAATCAAGTATTTATCAGGAGTTATATAGCATTCATTATCATTTACTCCATCTCTACAGTCTGTAAGTACAAATGTGATACAAAAATCTTCTTCAATACAATTAAATTCACTCAAATAAACCTTAAATTCTTCTGCTTTCATCAGACCACCTCCCGAGATGTAGGTGAAAAAATTAACTTTTTGTTTTCAATTAAATTATATGTGAAAAAAATCGTAAAGTCAAATCAGAAAAAAAGAGAAAAGAATAAATAATTAGATTTAAAGTATTTTAATTAAATATAAAATCAAAAAACGAAACAAATTAGTTAATATAATCACAAATTCACTTAAATAAAAAAGTGTATAGAAAATCTCTATACACTTCATTAAAATTATCTTATGTTGTAATGCCACATAGTCAAAATTGAAAGAGCATTAAAATTTTTAGATAACAATTTAGCTATTTTGTGTTTTGGATTCATTTAATCACCTCGTATATGTTAATTTTATAAAAATAATTATTATTAGATAGAAAAAGTATCCTGTAAATATCACAGGATACCTTAAAAATCGAATTTATCACCGTTGCAGCAGTAGTAAATAAAATACTTATACCTAACTTACCTTAGTTTCTCAGTAAACAAAATGGGATTTTGAAGGGGCTGATTTATGCCAGGGCTATACCCGACAATTATTATCTGTATTAATTATAACAATCATTTATTAAATGTAAATATCGCTACAATTACAAATAAGTAAAAAACGCAAATATCTCAAATTTCATGTTATAATAATATATGGAATTAGCAAACTTAATATTAGAGTGATAAGGAGGATTCTTATGGCTGAAAGAAAACAATTTCAAACAGAAACTAAACAACTTTTAGATCTCATGATAAACTCTATATATACACATAAAGAGATTTTTCTAAGAGAATTAATATCTAATGCATCTGATGCAATAGATAAATTGAGATTTGAATCTATAAAAAACCCAGATATTCTTGGTGAAGATAAAAACCTATGTATAAATTTATCTTATGATGAAGAAAATTTATATATCGAAGATAATGGAATAGGTTTAAATTATGAAGATGCTGTAGAAAATCTTGGAACTATTGCAAAATCTGGTACAAAAGTTTTTATGGAAAAACTCAAAGATTTAAAGAACGAAAAAGATGAAATGGATTTAATAGGACAATTCGGTGTTGGATTTTACTCTGCCTTCATGGTAGCAGATGAAGTTATAGTAGAAAGTCTTAAATATGATCAACCTTCAGAAAAAGCAATAAAATGGGTTTCTAAAGGTGACGGGGAATATGAAATAGAAAATATAAACAAAGAAAAAAGGGGAACAAAGATTACTTTACATATAAGAAAAGATTTGAATGATTTTAAAATACTTGATGAATTTATAATAAAAGATTTAATAAAAAAATATTCGAACTATATAAAATATCCAATAAAAATGGAAGTTACAGAATATAAAGAAGAAGGCAAGCAAGAAAAAGAAATAAAAACATTAAACTCGATGGAATCATTATGGAGAAAGAATAAATCTCAGATAAAAGATGAAGAATACAATCAATTCTATAAAGAAAATTTTTATGATTGGAATGATCCATTAAAAACTATTCATTTTAAAGCTGAAGGATCTACAATACAGTTTACAGCATTATTATTTATACCTTCTAAAGCACCATTTAACTATTATACAAAAGAATTTAAAAGAGGGCTAAACCTATATTCTAAAAATGTTTTCATAATGGAAAAATATGAAGAACTTCTTCCTAAATATTTTTCTTTTGTAAAAGGTCTCATAGATTCTCCAGATTTTTCTTTAAATATTTCAAGAGAAATACTTCAACATTCGAGAAATATAGAACTTATAAAAAAGAATATAGAAAAGAAAATAACATCTGAATTAAAAACTCTCATAAAAGATGAAAGAGAAAAATACATAGAGTTCTGGGAAGAATTTGGTAGAGGTATAAAAGCTGGATTATATGAATCTATTGATTCAAAAGACAAAGTTGAAGATTTACTCTTGTTCAAGAGCTCAAATGAAAATAAATATATAACATTATCCGAATATAAAGAAAGAATGAAAGAAGATCAAAAATACATCTTATATGCTGTTGGAGATAGTATTTCATATATAGAATCTTTACCACAGATGGAAATGATTAAAGAAAAAGGATTTGAAGTTATATACCTATTAGATGAAGTAGATGAATTCTTAATACAGATGCTCAATAATTATAAAGAAATAGAGTTTAAGTCTATAAGTTCATCTGATTTAGAACTTGGAAATAAAGAAGAAAAAGATTTAAAACAAGAAGAAAATAAAGATTTGCTTGGCAAATTAAAAGAACTTTTAAAAGATAAAGTTGAGGATGTAAGAGTTACAGATAAACTAAAAAAATCTCCAGCCTGTATCGTGAGTTCAGATGATAATATATCTATAAATATGCAAAAAATATTAAAGCAAATGGATGGAAATATGCCTTTTAATGCAAAAAGAGTTCTTGAATTGAATCCAGAACATCAAGTATTTAATAAATTAAAAGATATATATCAAGAAGATTCTGATTCTATAGAACTTTCAGATATTGCATATATATTATATAATCAAGCTTTACTTGTTGAAGGTATAGAACTTGAAAACCCTGCAGAATTTGCAGAAAAAATTTCAAATTTATTAATAAAATAAAAATAAAGTATCGAATGTATTTAATACGTTCGGTACTTTATTTTTTGACATTCTTGATATTTCAATGATATAATTGAAAATAGTATTCAATACAGAAGAGCTTTCGAGGTGAAAAAATGTTAGAGAAGTTAAAACTTGAAAATCAATTATGCTTTAAGTTTTATGATATATCAAAAAAAATAATAAAACTTTATAAACCAATATTAGAAAAAGTGGATCTGAGTTATACACAATACCTCGTTATGCTTGTGTTATGGGAAAATAAAGAAATGGATTTTAAAACTCTTGGTGAAAAAGTGAATTTAAAAACAGGAACATTAACACCACTCTTAAAAAAGATGGAAAAAGCGGGTCTTTTGAATAGAATAAGAAAAGAAGATGATGAAAGAAAAGTAAATATAAAAATTACGCAAAAAGGAATAGAACTTCAAAAAAAAGCTGAAGATATACCAGATTGTATATTAAAGAGTATGAACCTTTCGCTTGAAGAATATGAAATACTTATGAATACTTTAAATAAATTGAGTTCTAAATTTGAATAAGAACAGGTATTATATCGAAGATATAATACCTGTTTATTTTATTTGAAATTTTCTATTCGAAGTGCTTTTAGAGATTTATCTGCAAATGTAATACCTTTTTCTGTTAGAAATATCATATTATTTTCTATTTTAATCAAAGAGTCTTTAATTGAGTTTTTAATGACTTTATCTGCAAACTTTTCATTCCAACTAAAATGATCATATAAATGATTTATAGAACTCTCTTCTTCTTCTTCATGATTTTGTAAATGTATTGTCAAAGCCATCTTAGCGAATTCTAATTTTAGATTTTTCCTTCTTTTTAACATTGTCAAAATTCCGTGTTTTGGAGATAAAAATAAAACTATAAAAAATATTATACCAGCCATAGATGCCATAGAACCAGATATAGAGACATCCAATAAATGGGCACTCCAATAGCCTGAGATGGCAGTTATTATACCTATCAATGAAGAAAGTAATATCATTTTTGATAATTCATCAGTTAATAAATACGATGTCGCAGGTATTGCTATCATCAAAGCAACTAAAAGTATAGATCCAACTGCTTCAAAAGATCCAACTGCTGTTATTGAAACTACTGTCATCAGTGCATAATGCATCACTTCGGGCTTAAAACCCATAGATTCTGCTAAAGATGGATCAAATGTTGATATTTTAAGTTCTTTATAGAATATAAAAATAAAAATTAAATTTACCAAAAGTATTACACTCATCATTATAAGACTTTTAGGACCTATATCTATTCCATTTATTATAATTCTGTCAAATGGTGCGAAAGCAAGTTCACCCAATAAAACTGCGTCTGTGTCTAAATGAACATTCCCTGCAAATTTTGTTATTAATATTACACCTATTGAAAAAAGTGCTGGAAATACTATACCAATAGAAGCATCTTCATTTATGAGTTTACTTTTATTCAAAACTTCTACAAGCCATACAGTTAAAACGCCAGTTAAAGCTGCTCCTATTGCTAATATAGGTGAACTTATACTACCAGCTATAAAAAATCCTATTACTATACCTGGAAGGATAGAATGACTTATGGCATCACTCATCATGGACATTTTTCTAAGTATTAAAAAATTTCCTGGTAAAGAGGCTGCTACTGCTACGATTGATGCGATTAATTGTATCTCTATTTGTCGTATTCCCATTATTCTTTCACCTCTTTTCTTTTCATGGCTTGTATACCTTTTTGAGTAAAAGACCAATTATAGTTTTTTATATTTATAATATTTTGGTTTTGTAATTCTTTTAGATACACCTTTAACTCATTATTATTTTGCAGTATTGGTTTTAATATATCTATTGAATGTTCATGACTTTTATTATCATGATCTTTTATTATTTCATACATAGAATCTATTAAAAATTCTTTTCTATAATTTGTTTTTTTCACTTTAAATCTCAACCATTTCCAAACTAAACCTCTTTTACTTCCAAATAAGAATGAAAATATAGTTATAAATGTCATTATTAAAATAATAGTCGGTCCTGTAGGCAATTTTGAAACAGTTGAACTTAAAATTGCACCAGAAACACCTGAAATGAAACCAAGTATTCCAGCTAATATAACCATAATGGAAATTTTTTCTGTCCACTGTCTGGATGCTGCTGCTGGAGCTATAAGCATTGCACTCATTAGAACTACTCCTACAGTTTGAAGTCCAACTACTATTGCGACTATTATCAAAGTCGTTAATAATGTATCAAGAAATTTTATATTATAACCTAAAGATTTTGCATACTCTGAATCAAAACTTAAAAGCTTAAATTCTTTCCAAAATATCAATAAAATTATAAGAGATATACTTCCAAGTATTGACATATTGATTATATCTTTTGCCAACAGAGATGCTGCTTGTCCAAATAAATATTTATCTAATCCAGCTTGATTTGCATCGGGTAATTTTTGAACAAGGGTTAAAAGAACCATACCAAAACCAAAAAAAACGGACAATATTATTCCCAATGCACTATCATATTTTATTTTTGTATTATCAACTATTGCATTTATCAATAGAGCTGCAATCCAAGATATTGCTATTGCTCCAAGTGCCAAAAAAATACTATCTTTAGTTCTAAAGATTAAAAAAACTAAGGCTATTCCTGGTAAAGATGCATGAGAAATTGCATCACCGATTAAAGATTGTTTTCTCAAAACAGCAAAAGATCCTAAAACACCACTTATGAGACTTAATAGGCCGGCACCTAAACTCACAGTTCTTATAGTATAGTCGCTAAAAAACATTTTTAATATATCCATAATATCACTTTCCCAGTCTTTCTCTTAAAAAAGATATACTTCCGCCATAAGCTTTATGTAAGTTTTCTTCAGTAAAAACTTGCTCTACCGGTCCAGAAGCTATTTTTCTAACATTTAAAATTGTTACAGAATCAAAATATTCTTTTACTGTTTGAAGATCATGATGCACGACTATAACTGTTTTGCCTTGTTCTCTTAATTCCTTCAATATATTAATTATAGCTTTTTCAGTTGTTGCATCTACACCTTGAAATGGTTCATCCATAAAGTATATATCGGCATTTTGAAGTAAAGCTCTTGCCAAAAATACTCTTTGTTGTTGTCCGCCGGATAATTGACTTATTTGTCTATTAGCAAATTTTTCCATTCCAACTTTTTTTAAAACAGAGATTGCTTCATCTTTTTCTTTTTTACCTGGAAGTTTTATCCAGCCAAGTTTTCTATAAGCTCCCATACTGACAACATCTAATACGGTAGTTGGGAAATCCCAATCAACAGAACCTCTCTGAGGCACATAACCAACTTTTTCAATATTTTCTTTATAAGAATTACCTTTTATTAAAACACTACCAGCAATTGGCTTTATTATATTCAAAACTGCTTTTATGAAAGTAGATTTACCAGCTCCATTCGGACCGACTATTGCCATAAGATTATTTTCAGGAACTTCTAAATCAATATCCCATAAAACAGGTTTATTTTTATATGCTACAGTTAAATCGTTGACTTCTAAAGCGTATTGTGACATGAACTCACCCCTTAAATAATTATTTTAAAGCATTCACTATAGTATCTACATTATGCTTAACCATTCCATAATATGTTCCTTCAAAACTTCCAGCATCACCCATAGCATCTGAGAATAACTCTCCACCTATTTCAACATTAAAACCTCTTGATTTTACGGCTTCTTGCAAAGCTTGAATATTTCTTTTTGGAATAGAAGATTCTATAAAAATAGCTTTAATTTTGTTTTTTGCTATATAATCTGCAAGTTCTATTATATCTTTTGTTCCAGCTTCAGACGAGGTAGAAATACCTTGAATTCCCTTAACTGAAAATCCATACGCATTTCCAAAATAATTAAAAGCATCATGAGCAGTTATGAGCACTCTTTTATCTTCAGGAACTTCTTTAACTTTTTTAATGACATAATCGTTTAATTCATTTAAAGATCTTATATAATTTTCATAATTCTTTTTATAATATTCAGAATTTTTCTTATCATAATCTGATAAAGTCTCATATACTTTTTCAGAAGCCATGATCCATAAATTCACATTAAACCATATATGTGGATCATGAGTTCCATACCCGTCATCAGGTTCTAAAAGCATATTTTCTGGAATATCTTCTGAAACTTCTACCGTTGTTTTACCAAGTTTTTTCATATTTTCAAAAACTTCAGCCATCTTTCCTTCAAGGTGTAAACCATTGTGGAATATTATATTTGCATTTTCCATCTTGCTGACATCACTTTCAGAAGCTTTATAAAGATGTGGATCTACACCAGATCCCATAAGAGATATAGTCTCAGCTTTATCACCAGCTATATTAATCACTATATCATTAATCATACCAGTAGTTGAAACTATATTCAAATTCGAATTTGAATTTACACTTTTATTGTTAAAAAGAATCAAAGAAAAAATGACACCAAAAACTATAATTACTGTTATCAACAAAGAAATTAATCTTTTCATAAAAAACCCTCCCTTAATAGATAAAATCATCTACATGTTCTATTGCAATTTGAATTATTTTTTTTATATGGGGATCTGTGAGAAAATAAAGAATATTTCTACCATCTTTTTTATAATCTACGAGGTTTAGATTTTTTAATATCCTCATTTGATGTGATATCGCACTTTTACTCATATCTAAATTTTCAGAGATCTCTGAGTTTGTTAAAAAATCTTTTTTTGTGAGTTCATAAAGTATTTTAAATCTTGTCATATCCCCCATAGCCGATAAAACTTCTGATGCCAATTGAAAATATTTAGGATTTATTTTCTTCATCAAATTCCCCCTTGTATATTATAGTTGAATAACTGTTCAACTATAATATACTATTCTTTTTTTTCTTTTTTATTTCTTATTAGTAACAAAATAAATTTATTTTATTATAAAAAGTTTAATTTTAATTATATTCAGACGATAAAATATATGAAAGAAAAATAATAAAAGGAGGTGATTATTATGGATTTTAAAGTAGATAAAGTTGAACCTGTAAGTGGAAGAACAATAAAAAGAGTTGAAAATAGTTATGAAGAAGATCAGAGAAGAAAAGATAATTTTCATAAAACTTTAAAAAAAGAGATAAAAAAATTGAAGAATAAAAAAGAGATAAAAATAATAGATGAAGTTATACTAAACGATGATTTAGAAAGATCCAATAATAATTACTCCGAATTAAAACCAAAAATAATACAAAAGAGAAATACAACTATACTTTTTTTAAAAAATAATGAAAAAGGGTCACTATAAAGTGACCCTTTTCATTTGTTTGGTCTTTAATATTTTTATTAAAATAGCTCCAGTGATCGTTATTAAGATATCAGCTAAAGGAAGAGAAATCCAAATTCCATCTGATTGCATAAAATAACTAAGAATGTATACAGAAGGAATAAAAATTATTACGAGTCTACCAATAGTTAATATAGATGCATGGAGACCTTTTCCAAGTGCCTGAAAAAAACTTATATAGTTAACTTCTATTGAATAAATAAAAAATACAGATAAAAGAATTCTAAATAAAGGAGCACCATCAACTATATATTCTGTATTATTGATGAATAAGCTCAATATAAATTCTGGAAATAACATGAAAATTAACCAGCACATAAAAGATATTATAGTTCCTATGATATTAAAATATTTTAATGAAAAATATGTTCTATGTACATTTCCGGCTCCATAATTTATTCCAGAAACAGATGCCAATGCTTGGCCAATACCCCATAGAGGAGTATAAAAAAACATAAAAACTCTTAAACATGTTCCCATTATTATTATATGAAAATCTCCACCATATTTTGCCAAAAGTCTAAATATTATTATTTGCTGAATAATAGCAACTATATTCAATGCCATTGCTGAAATTCCTGGGTTTAATATATTCAATATTATATCGAAATTCAAATTAAATGATTTAATTTTTGCATAACTTGAACTTTTTTGAATATATAATATATTTATAATAAAATATGTAATTTGAGATATGACTGTAGCCCATGCAGCACCTTTAATACCCAGTTTAAAACCTATTATAAAAATGGGATCAAGAATTATGTTCATGAATATTGAAATAAAAACCATCTTCATGGCTGTTTTCATTCTCCCCTCAGCCCTAATCAAAAAATTTAAAGCTGGCCCCGAAGAAGCAAAAACAAATCCTAAAGATAATACTTTTACATAGTCTACTGCAAGATTTAAAATTTCATTTTTTCCCCCTAAAAATGAAATAATATTTTCAGCATAAACATTTACAATTATCGTTAAAATGAGAGAAAATAAGAAAGTTAAGATTAATACATTACCAGCAATTTTTTCAATTTTATTAGAATCATTTTTCCCAATGGCTCTTGACAAAACAGACATTGCACCATTTCCAAATAATGTTGTTATAGACTGATTTATAAGAACGATTGTATATGCGAGTGTGATTGCACCAAGACCTTCTTTACTAACAAATTGACCTATGAATATTGCATCTACAAAATTATAAAGACCCAATGCAAACATTCCTATAATTCCTGGTATTGCGAGTTTCTTGAATAAAAAACCCATATCATCTTTCAAAATATTATCTTTGGAAATTTCCATAAAAATCTCCCCCCATTAATGGTAAATTTTCAAATCTTTTAATAAACCATATGACCCTGAATATAAAAAATTTATAAGTTCTTTTAAAATATTTTTAATTTCTTCTTTTGAATAATCGTTAGAAGTTACTTCTACAAGAACTCTAAAATAAAGAGATATTAATTGTTTTAAAATAAAATTGGAAATATTATAATTATTATTCTTATAATTCATCAATGACATTTGATTTTTTCCAACTTCAAAGTATCTTTTCAATATTTTTTCTGGAATATATTCAAAATTAGTTCCATAAGAAATATTAAAAATAAGATTTATTTCTACTTTATTATTAATGATAAAATCTATCATATCATCGAGTTCTTTCAGGATAAGCTCACTATGAAAATCTAGAATCATATTTTTTTTCTTTTCTTGCTCCAAAAACCATTTATCTATAATTTTTAAAGTATTTTCAATACATGTATAAAAAATAGAATCTTTAGAATCAAAATAATTATATATATTTCCAACTGGGATACCGGATTTTTTTGATATATCAGATATTTTTGTTTTAATATATCCTTTTTCAAAAAATAAAAGTTTAGATGTTTCTATTATATTTTCTCTTATATCTTCTTTTTGTATTTGCATAATATCTCCTTTCAAAAAAGAATAATTGTTCGTTTTTATTTTTTACTATTTAAACGGGCTCTTTGAGCCCGCTTAAAGGAATAGTTCAAGCTAAACAAATGGTAAAAATAGAGGTACACAAAGCCTGGAGTTGCAAGTACAGATGTCTAATTTGCCAATTTATGTGCCATTTCTTTACATTTTTGAATGTCCTCATCTTCTGGATGAAGATGAACTATAAGTCCTTCTGAAACCAAAGTAGCTCCATAACTTTCCATTCTTTCTTCCCAATCTTTCATCCATTGACCATCACCCCAGTCATATGAACCAAAAAGAGCCACTTTTTTATTTGAAAAATTAAAATTAGATAGCGATTCTACAAATGGTTCCATTGAACCATCTTCTAAAATTTCAGCACCCATTGCAGGACAACCGAGGGCTATTATATCTGCATTCTCTAAATCTTCTAAAGTTGCATCATCTACAAATAGTTTTTTAACTGTAGATCCTTCACTTATCAAAGCATCTTCAAGTTCATTGGCAATAGCTTCTGTATTTCCTGTTGCTGACCAAAATACTATAACTGAATTTTTCATAATAAACCTCCTTAAATTAGGTATGCCTAATTTATGTATATCATAACACATAAAATGTATAAATAAAATAAATTAGATGTATAGATTTTATAAAGAGATGATAAAAAAATAAAATATTTAAACATATTCTTTTTTGAATAGATTTTTAAAAAATAAAAACTTTTGATATCATAGATATAGTAAATATAATAATGATATTTTAAGGGGGCATTAGAAAGTATATGAAAAAGCTTAGAAGAAACGGAGATTTTTATACAATTAATACAAAACACAATTTTAATTATTTTGTAACTCCTTTAGCAACAGATACTCATCTTCATCTTCTGGGCTTTGGAGAAAAACTTAATAATCCTGATCTTGAACATAAAGATAATGAAAACATAAAAAAAATAATCGAAGAAGAGCTTTTAAAAGATAAAAAAGATATAGTATTACGTGGATGGTCGGAACAAGATTGTGATCTAAATAAAGATATTTTAGATGATTTTAAAACAGAGAAAAATATTTTACTTATAAGAAGATGTGGACATGTTGCCATTGCAAATACAAATCTTTTAGAAAATTTAGATTTTGAAGAATCAGAAAAATATGTTAATAGATCAAATGGATATATATATGAAAAAGCATTGGAAAAAATATATGAAAAAATAGGATATTTTACAGATATAAATGGTGCATATGAAGAGGCAAAGAATTATTTGATTTCTAAGGGTTATGGATTTGTTCATTCAGAAGATATTCATGGAATAACTGTAGATGATTTACCATATGATGATGAATATTTAAAAGTATATGAGAAAATAGCTGTTAATTCATATGATGAGCTTTTAAAATATTATGAAAGAGGATATTTCAAAAAATATAAAGCTGTTAAAGTTTATTTAGATGGATCTTTTGGTGGATGGACTGCATATATGAGAGAAGTTTATAAGGATAGAAATACTAAAGGGAAATTTGTTTGGAATAAAGAAGAATTGATGAAAGTATTGTTATTTTGTGAAGATAAAAAACTTCATCTTGCAATGCATGCAATAGGAGATGCATCTATAGACATAATATTAGAAATATTTGAAAAAATAAATCCAATAGGTCTTCATAGAATAATACATTCAGCTATTTTACATGATGAACAAATAAAAAAACTTGAAAAATATAATATAATTCTTGATATGCAACCTGAGTTTATAAATTCTGATAAACCAATATTAGAAAAAAGATTGGGATTGAGAACAGAAAAAGCTTATAGATTTTTGGATATATATAAAAGTAATATACCATTATTTTTGTCTTCTGATGCACCAGTTGAAATTCCAGACTGGATAAGAGATTTAAAAACTTTAAGTGATATGGGAATACCTTTAAAATATCTCTTACATAAAGTTACTTATGCTCCAGAAGTAATAGATAAAATAGATAGAGAAAAAGATATGCATGATAGATATTTAATATTCAAAGATAATCCACATGAAAAAATAACTATTCCTGAAATTCACATATAAAAATAAAAGCATTCATATAGAATATAAATATGAATGCTTTTTATGTTATGAAAAACAAAATATAATATTAAGATTTAAAAGAATTTATTTAGATTTAAAATAAAATTATTGCTTTTGTATTAAATAAAGTTAAGAAATGTGATAACATAATATTGAAGACTATTTTTTTTATCTTTAAAAAATTTGGAGGTGTTATACTGTTGTTTAAATTAAAAAATATGAATACGGAAAGTATCAATCTTGAATTTGTTACAAGCAGAGAAGATTTTCTCGAAGATGATATAGATTTTACGAAAAATGAGGTAGCAGAATTTCTCCATGAACATCTTGGAAGATTTGGTGATCCTTTAGAAGATATAATCGATGCAATTGATTATGCTCTTTCTGATGAAAAAGGAAAAGGTGGATTTGTTCTGGTGCTCCATGATCAAGATGAAATAATAGGTAGTGTTGTAATAAACAATACTGGAATGAATGGTTATATACCAGAAAATATATTAGTTTATATAGCTGTTCACGATGAATACAGAGGAAAAGGAATCGGGGGAAATCTTATAAAAGAGACTGCTAAAAAATGTAAAGGAGATATAGCTTTACATGTAGAATATGATAATCCCGCAAGAAAACTTTATGAAAGAAGTGGATTCAAATCTAAATATGCTGAAATGAGGCTTAAAAATTAAAAAATATAGAGGTATAACCTCTATATTTTTTTATGTTTTTTTGAGTGTATTTTATTAACTGTTTCAAATAAAACTTCTAATTCTTCATCGGATATAGGGTCTAACATATCCATCAATTTTATATTGAGATCTTCTAAAAATTCTTCAACCATTATTTTACCTGCTTTTGTTAGATGAATATGAATAATTCTTCTATCTTTAGAAGATCTAATTCTCTTTAAATAATCATTACTTTCAAGTTTATCAACTATTATTGTAATTGCACTTTTTGTTAAATTATGATAATCAGCCAAATCTTTCATCTTTTGTGGCCCTTTATAATAAATCAAACTCAGTATATTAAATTCAATGGGTTTTAAAGAAAGAGCTTTTTTGCTTTTTTTAAAATCAAGATTTGATGTAAAACTATTTACGAGATCTAATAACATCTCTAAAAGTAATTTGTTATTTTTATTCTTATTCTTCATATTTATACCTTCTTAAAAAATTTATTTTTCTTGATGATAACATCTATAATTTTTTTTGTCAAATAAAAATATAATAATAAAATTTGACAATCGATGTAAAAAACAGTTATAATTATTAATAATTAAAAATATTAACTAATTTTATATCAATAGGGAGGATATCATGAAAAATAAAGTTTTAAGCATATTAAGTATAGTACTGATTGTTTTGATAACTATTTTCTTAGGATATCAATTAACAGATATTACAGTAAAAGAAGATATGCTGTCTTATTTATCCGAAAATGACCCTGAAGTTATCAAGTATAATGAAGTTACAAAAAAATTTGGTAAAAAAGATTTTTTAATAGTTGGGGTAGAACTTGATAATATATATTCTAAATTATATGATATAGAACTTATAACAAAAGAGCTTCAAAAATTAAAAGAAGTAAAAAGTGTAAATTCTCTCACAAATGTTATAAGAATAAAGTCTGAAAAAAATGGAATAGAAGTTGGAAGTTTAACAGAAATGTATGATCTTTCTGATAAGACTTTAGATTTAGAAGATGAAATATTATCGGATGATATATTAAAAGAAAATTTTATATCTAAAGATGGAAAAGCTGTGCTTTTTACACTTGAAATAAACACTAAAGATAAAGATTATGATTTTTATAGTTTGAAAAAAAATATAGAAAAAATATTTTTAAATTATAATTATGATGATATTTACTACTCTGGATTAATTTTTATGAATGAAGAAATGGCTAAAATGTCTGTTGAAGATATTTTAAGGATTTTTCCATTTGCTCTTATATTAATAATATCAGTGCTTTATTTTATGTTTAGAAGTTTTACAGGGATATTTATACCAATAATAACGGTTTTGATATCAGTAGTATGGGTTATGGGGACTATGGTATTATCTTTCAATACTTTAACCAGTATAACATTGATGGTTCCAACAATTCTAATTGGTATAGGCGTTGATTATTCAATACATTTTTTTAATAGATATAATGAAGATATTTCAAAAGGCTTTAATGTGGAAAGCTCGATAAAAGAAACATATAAAAGCATTTTAAAGCCTATATTTTTAACAACAATAACCACTATAATAGGAGTTTTAAGTCTTGTAACAGCCGGAATTAAACCAATTTCACAACTCGCTATAATGGCCAGTGTAGGAATAACTTATGCATTTATGATATCTTTAATATTTGGTCCAGCTTTAATTTTTTTAATAAGACCCAAAAAAAAGAAAATTCTTAATGAAAAAGGTCATAATGAATTTTTAAAAAAATATACAAAATTAGTTTTAAAAAATAAAAAATTAATAATTCTTTCAATAATAATATTAATAACCATTTTTACAATACAAATACCAAAATTAGAAGCAAAAATGGATTTAGAACTGTATCTTCCAAAAAATTCAGATTCTATAAAAGGATCTGATTATATAGAAAATAATTTTGGTGGAAATAACTATATAACACTTTATTTAAAAGGTGATAAAGAAAATATGTATCAAGATTTTTATTATAATAGAGTTATGAGAAATATAAAAGAATATATACAAAAATTTGAAAAAGTTGATAGTTCAAGGGGATTTTCTGATTTAGTCTCTAATTGGATGAAAAGTTATGATGGCATTGAGTATATACCAGCAGATAATTCAGCCATGTCTCAAATATTTTTGTTTTTGAAAGGCTCTGATTCTCTAAGACAAATAGCTATTTTAGATAGTTCAGAATCTATTATGGAATTTAAAATGGGGACATCTGATGTTGATTTGGTATATAATCTTTCTCAAAAAGCTCAAAATTTTATGAAAGATAATATAATATATTCTTATGATGTAATACCTTTCAATAAAGAAGACTATAGATCTATAGAAGGATTTGAAAATGAACTCAAATTTTTTGTATTATCCAGACATGGAAATTATGAGGAAATAATATTAAACACTTTATTAGATGCTAAAGATAAAGATGTTTTAGAAATATTAAAATCATTAAATCAAGAAGATATGCTCAACAGATTTAACGAGTTTTTAGAATCATATGATGAAAATAAAGTAAATATGAATACATTTATCTCTATGATTGAAAAAAATGATGATTATATACAAAATTATTTATATCAATCTGAGAAAGAATTAAAAGCTAAATATGTTTATGAAAAATTATTGCAAAACAAAGAAAAAATAAATATAGAAGAAAAAGATCTCAAAGAACTATCTTTTTATGTAAATGATATCTTAGTACCTATTTCTGGAGATACCAATAAACTGGACATTAATTTAACAGGAAATTCAATAGTTACGGCCAATTTAAATAAAATAATGATAGATAGTCAATTATTAAGTCTTTTTATTGCTTTAATATTGGTAACAATAGCTTTTATGATAATAATGAAATCATTTATATTTGGATTAATAGCCATGATTCCCCTTGGGATAACTCTGATAATGAATTTTGGATTCATAAAATTCGTAGGATTTTATTTAAATGCAGCTACAATAACAATAGCTTCAATAGTCATAGGCCTTGGAATAGACTATATAATTCATTACTTAAGTAGATTCAGTGAAGAATATATAAAAACTCATGATAAATACAAATCCATAATAAATGCATCCTCAACCACTGGAAATGCAATATTTTCTGCAGCATTAACTACAATATTTGGATTTTTACCTTTAAGTTTTGCAAAAGTTGGCTTTATGGCACAATTTGGAGCTATAACTGCTTTTAATATATTTATAGCTTTTATAATGACATTAACTATATTTCCAATAATTTTAAATATATTACCGGATAAATTCTATAAAAAGAATTTTCTTAAAAATAAAGGAGCTGAGTAGAATGAAAAAAGTTGTTATTTTAATGATATTAGTATTATCAATGCTATCTATAAATATCTTTGCAGATTCAGCAAAAGATATTTTAAAACAACTTTCAGATTCAATGAAAACATTTAAGACAGCTAAACAAAGTTATGAATTGATAGTAGAAAAAAATGGTAATAAAAGTATAAAAGAATTAGATATATATGTATTAATATATGAAGAAAATGGAGAAACAAAAAATAAAACTATACTTAGAATAAACTCACCTGTAGATGTTAGAAATACTACAGTTTTAAATTTATCTGAAGATGAACAATACGTATATTTACCAGCATTGAGAAAAGTAAAAAGAATTTCTGGTTCTTCAAAAGATGAAAACTTTCTTGATACAGATATAAAATATTCGGATATGAATTTAATAACTGGAGATATAGAAGATGATGAAAATTCAAAAATAATTTCAGAAGATGAAAATAATTGGAAAATACAAATTACAAATGATGATGAAAATGTAGATTATTCAAGAGTAGAAATGATAATATTGAAAAAAGAGATGATGTTAGAACAAGCATACTTTTATAATAAAAAAGGTGAACTTATAAAAATTATGAAATCTCAAGATCTTATAAAAGAAGGAAAAAATAAGTTTTGGAAAAAAATAGAAATACAAAATATACAAAATGATACAAAAACTATAATGAATTATTTAGAAGCTGAATATGATATTCCCATAACAGATAGATTTTTCAATAAACTCAATATATCAAATCCTATATTGGTATACAGGTGATCTATATGAAAAAAATATTATTAATAACTTTTATATTTGTATATTCAATATTCTATTCTGCAAACGGAAAAATTGATTTTGATATAGCAAAAAATTTTGAATCTGAAAACTCAGATATATATCAATTAATAAAAACAGATATAATAAATGAATTCTATTCAGACAATTCATTTTTCAAATATAATATTTCATTTTCCCTGTTGAATGGAATATCAGATGAACAATTGCAAGATAATGCTTATATAATAAGCAGACCTGATTTTACATTTGAAATTCCGAGCATGAATTTATTATCCACATATTTAATATCTAATATATCTTTTAGAGAAGTATTCTATGATTTCTATTCTCAAGCGTTTAATTTGAGAATAGGAAGATTTGATTTGAATACAGGAACTGGGCTTTATTATAGTCCATCTACAAATCTACAAGCCAATGATTATAAAGGTGTTTTTACGAATGATAAAAAAATTCCTATGGATGGATTAAAAATTCAAGGATTTTTAAATGATATAGCTTTAGAGGGCTACTTTACAGCTGTAAATAAATATGATAATCCAGATTATAAATCAAAACAAGAACTACTAATTTTCACAGAAAAATCAAAAAAAATCATGACTTTCGAACCAACCATGACTATATCCAAGATGATAGACGGTAAAAATTCAAAAATATCTTATGAAGATTTAAACTTAGGAATAAAAGGAAACATAAATTTCTTTGGAATAAATACAACAATAGGATATTATAGAGATCATTACCATTTTAAACTTCCACAAGATATAAATTTAAATATGGATAGAACTAATAATAAAGTTAGAATACTTTTAAATGGTGAAATAAATTCAAATGATCCCATGATAGGTCCTATAATAGATGGAATGAAAATAAAAGATACTATAGATGCATCTGGAATGATAATAGATACTATTCAATCAACTTCAACACTTTATACGCCATATAGAAATATAATAACACTTGATTTAGAAGGAACTATCCCAATAGATGGTTTTACATGGCATTTAGATAGTGCCTACTATATACCTCAAAAAAAAGAAAGTATTTATAGAACTAATTACACAGAAAAAGATTCAATATATGAAATAGATATAACTTTTGAATCTACTCCTACAAAGACTGATGAAGATAACACTGACACTATAATCAAACAAAAAAATTATATAGAAAATTTCAAAACAAGAAATTACAGTGAAAATAAAAAATTTTTTAAAGAAAATTATTTTAAATATGTATTTGGATTAGAGTATATGAAAAATGATTTTACAATTGGAATTGAATACTTCAATTCATTATCAAATCAGCATTTTAAATTCACACCTGGAATATCTCCATACATATCATACAAAAATTCAGATTTTGATATTCAATTTGGAACATTGATAGGATTTGACATAAATAATTCAAAAATAACTCCGGCATATACATTTACAGGCGACATAAAATATACGGGAGAAAAGCTTTTTGAAGTCGGTTTTTCATTCTTATACACATTAATAGATGATAAAACTCATCCAATGTATACAAATAAACAATTGAATGGAATAAAATTACAATTAACAGGTTATTTTTAATATTATGATATAATATCCATGAAATATATTTCATGGAGGGATAATATGAAATTTGAAGAAATTATAGAAAATGCAGATCAATTATACAAAAAAGGTAAATATGAAAAATCTCTTAAAGAGTATAAAAAAGCTTTAAAAAAGAAATTCAATTCTTATGAAATACACAGTAAAATAGCGAGTATAAACATAATATTAAGAGATTTCGAAGAAGCATCAAAATCTTTAAAACTTGCTTTAAAGTTCAAACCTGAAGCTTATGAAAATTATTTTATGCTTGGAAATGTTTATCAAAGTATGGGATATATAAAAAATGCTATTGAATCATATGAAAAATATTTAGAAAGCATAGAACAAGATGATAAAGGATTTTGGGTTATACTTTATTCTTTATATGTTCAACTCGATATGAAAGAAAAGGCAAAAAAAATATATGATGAAAAATTAAAAGAAATAAAATATAAATTAGAAAACGAAAAAAATGATCCTGAAACATACCATCAAGCTGCAATTTTAAAAAGATTTGAAAATGATCATCAAAAAGCTTTAGAATACTTAAATGAAGCCATTAAATTAAACAAGAATTCTATATATTATGTAGAATTTGCAGATTCATGTACACATCTTGCAAATTTAGATATAGAAAAAAGAAAAGAGGATAAATATTTAAAAGAAGCTGTTGAAAAGCTTGAAGAAGGAATAAAAAATTGCGAAGATAACAAAAAAATATATGAAAGTCTTTCAAATATATACATGATCCTTGAAGAATATAAAAAAAGTGCTGATACATTGGAGATTTTATTGAACAAATATCCTTCATATTCAGATGTATATATAAGATATCATAACCTTTTGGATAAAAATCTTGAAGATTTTGACAGAATAATTAAAATATATGGTGAATTGAAAGAAAAATATCCACAAAATCCTATAATAACTTATTGTTTAATGAATGGTTATATGAGAAAAGAACAAAATCAAAAAGCATATGAAATAGGTTTAAAAGCTGAAAAAGAAGATTATGCGGATGCACTCATATATCTTTCTATGGGTCATATAAATGAAATAGAAAATAAAAATATAGAAGCTGAAACATATTATAAAAAATCGATCAAAGAAAACAAATTCTTTTTTGATTCATATTTTAAACTTATGATATTCTATAATAAATTAAAAGAAGAAGAAAAACTTAAAGAACTTTTTAAAGAATTTAAAGCATTGTCAACAGAGATAAAAGATTCAACTTTAAAAAAGAGACATGATAGAATGATAAAAGAACTCAAAATATGAACTATGAAAACCTGATTAATAATAAAAAGTTAATCAGGTTTTTTATTTTTTATTAGAAAAATAAAATAAAAAGTAATAGGTATTACCAATAAAAAGATTTTTAAATATATTTGATTAAGAACTAATCTCTTTGTTAATAAGTATAAATAATTCAATTATATTAATTTTTAAAAAAAGATTATAATGTTATTGGTAATACCATTAAAATAATGGAGGAGGAAAATATATGTCTGATGAAATAAAGAAAATAAATGATGGAAGGTCAGTCGTATCGAAGACATATGAAGAACTTTTAAAATACATAAATAATCCAGAAAGAACAAGTGATAAATTACCATCAGAAATTAAACTTTCAAAACAATTAAATGTAAGTAGAACAGCTTTAAGAGATGCTTTAAAAAAACTTGAGCTTGAAGGATATATATCCAGAAAAAGAAAAATGGGAACTTTTATAAATTGTAATAAATATAAACTTCAAGGTGGACTTGAAAAACTAAGATCAATAACAGATTTTATAAAAAGTTCAGGAATGAGACCAGGAACTATATTTTCAAAGTATTCAACAGATTATGCGGATGGAAATATATCTGAAAAATTAGACCTAAAAAAAGATTCAAAAGTTTCTATAATAGAAAGAGTTAGAACAGCTGATGAAAATCCATTTTGTTATGAAATAAGTTTTGTACCTCTTGTTTATTTTAATCAAGAAGATTATGAAAGTTTTTCTGGTTCTCTTTTATCTTATTTGACAGAAAAAAAAGAATTCAAAGTTGATCATGCAATAACTTATTTAAATCCATATAGTTCAGATGATCTTATAAGTGAAAAATTAGCCATAAAAAATAATCATTTAATAATGTATATTGAACAAATTCATTATTCATTTGATAATAAACCAATATGGTATTCAAGAGCATTTTATAGAAATGATATGATACGTTTCTCTCTTATGAGAAAACTATAGGAGGTATATTATGAAAATATTAGGACTTGGAAGTATAGCCATTGACAGAATATTCACTGTAGACAGATTACCTGTAAAAGATGGATTTTCTAACATCATAGATGAAAAAATTTATGATGGTGGTAGCTGTGCAAATGTTATAAATCAAATTGCAATGTATGGTGGAGATACGGCTTTTTGTGCAAAAATTGGAGATGATGAAAGTTCAAAAATAATCAAAAAAGGATTAGAAAAAAGTGGTATAAATTCTAAATATATGATAACTAAAGAAAATGGTATATCAACTTCTACAATTATTTATGTTGATAAAAATGGAGACAAATCAATTCTTACAAGACTTGGAGATTGTCTATTAAACTTAACAAAAGATGAAATAAATAAAAAAATATTTGAAGAATTTGATATTCTTTATACAGATTTTATTCCAAGTGATGCATGCCTTTATGCAGCAAAAGAATTTAAAAAAAGAGGAAAAACTGTTGTATTCAATTTACAAGTTGCACCAATTGTTATGAAAGGTTTTGGTATGACAGATGAAATATTTTCCGAACTTTTTAATTATATAGATGTTTTTAATATATCTTTTTCTACTTTAAAAGATATAACAGGTTTATCGAATTTAAACGAAAATATTGATTTTATAAGAGAAAATTATAAATACAATGGTGATATTATTTTAACTCTTGGAAGTAAAGGAGCATGTGTATGTACCACTGATGATCTTATAATGCAACCATCTTTAAAAATAGAACCGGTAGATACTACAGGAGCAGGAGATTCATTTATAGGAACATTTTTATACTGGCATTATGTAAGAAATGAAAATTTTGAACAATCACTCAGATATTCTAATACAGCTGCAGCAATAACCTGTACAAGAAAAGGGGCAAGAAGTGGTCCTGATTTAAATGAACTAATATACAGAATAAAAGAAGGTTTTTAGATGCAAAAAACAATTCTTTCAGTAAAAAATATAAGTAAAAATTTTCCAGGTGTAAAGGCTTTAAAAAAAGTTTCTTTTGATTTAAAAGAAGGAGAAATACATGCACTCCTTGGAGAAAATGGTGCGGGTAAATCAACTCTTATAAAGATTATTTTTGGATTAATAAAAAAAGATGAAGGAAAAATAATATTCAAAGATCAAGAACTTAAAGTACTTTCTCCATCAAAATCATATGAAAATGGAATAGTGTTAATACCTCAAGAAAGAACACTTTTAATGCATAAAAGTGTAGCTGAAAACATTTTTCTTGGACTTGAACCATTAAAAAAAGGATTAATTTCAAAATCATATATGATAAAAGAAAGCTCTAAACTTATGAAAAGTTTTAGTATGGATATAGATCCTGAAACTATAGTATCTGAATTGAGTACAGGTATGCAACAAACAGTTGAAATAATGAGAGCCATAAACAGAAAAGCAAAAATAGTGATCATGGATGAACCAACAGGTGGATTGAGTGCTCAAGAAGTTAAAAAACTTTTTGAGATTATAAAAACATTAAAAGAAAAAAATATATCTATAATATATATTTCTCATAGAATGGAAGAAATATTTAAAATATCTGAGCGGATAACAATATTGCGTGATGGTGAAAATACAGGTACATTTGATACTAAAAGTATAACAAAAGAAAAAGTCATAGAACTCATGGCGGGTAAAAAAATCTCTTCAATACAAAAAAATAACCTAATTATAGGTGAAACAATTCTTGAATTAAAAGATTTATCAACCATAAAACTTAAAAAAATAAATTTTGAATTGAGAAAGGGAGAAATACTTGGAATAGCGGGATTACTTGGAAGTGGTAGAACAGAAATATTTGAATGTATTTATGGAATAAATAAAAATTACAAAGGAAAAATTTATATAAATTCTGAAGAATATATAAATCCATCAATAAACAACTCTATAATGCGAGGAATAGGCTTTGTAACAGAAGATAGAAAAAGAACAGGACTCTCTTTAAAATCATCAATATCAAAAAATATAACCTTACCAATGAGTAAAGAGATATTTGAAAAAGGAATAAAAAAAACTAAGAAAATAAAAAAAATATCTTCAGAATACTCACAAAAAGTTGGACTAAATACTCAGAATATGTCTTTTATTAGTGGGAATTTGAGTGGTGGTAATCAACAAAAAGTTTTAATAGCTAGATGGTTGGCAAAAAAATCTAAAATACTTCTTTTAGATGAACCAACTGTTGGAGTTGATGTAAATGCAAAACAAGAAATACATCAACTAATAAGAAAGTACTGTTCAGAAAACAATTCTGCTATAGTTGCATCATCAGATTTTCCAGAACTACTCGATTTATGTAATAGAATAATAATTATATCTGATGGAAAAATTGTTAAAGAATTAGAAAATAAAAATATAGATGAAAAGATCTTACTTAAATATGCAACATCAGCTGGAGGAGAAAAATATGAAAAAACTTAATATTTTAAAAGCTCCTGAATTTGGAGTAAGTATAGCTTTAATAGGACTTTTTATACTTATGTCATTTTTATCACCATTATTTTTATCTGGATATAATTTAATAAATATTCTATTACAGTCCTCAACATACATAATTCTTTCAATTGGAATGACTTTTGTAATTGTTACTGGCGGGATTGACCTCTCAGTTGGTTCAATAGCTGTAGTGAGTGGTATATTAATGGCAAGCCTTATGAAAAGCGGAACAAATGTATTTATTGCTATACTTGCTGGACTTATAATAAGTATTTTATGTGGATTTATAAATGGATTTCTTGTATCAAAAATAAATTTACCATCTTTTATAGTAACTTTAGCAACTATGAGTATTTTTCAAGGAGCAGCTCTAATATTTTCAGGAGGACTTCCTATATATGGGTTTCCAAAAAGCTTTTCATTCTTAGGAATAGGCTCTATATTATCAATACCAATTCCAGTAATAATTGCATTGATTTGTATAATAATATCTATATTTATATTCAAAAAAACAAAGATAGGTCATTATGCACTAGCAATAGGGGATAATAGACAAGCAGTAAAAATGTGTGGAATAAATATATTCAAATATGAAATGATAGTTTATATGATAAATGGTTTTACAACTGGTATAGCAGCTATCATAACTACAGCAAGATTAAATAGTGCAGAACCATTGGGATCTATGAGCATGGGACTTGATGCAGTTGCAGCTGTTGTTATGAGTGGTACAAGTCTTTCGGGTGGTACAGGATCTGTGACAGGAGCTATAATAGGCTCTCTTTTAATGGGAGTTTTAAGAAATGGAATGACTCTATTGAATGTTCAGTCATATTATCAAAATTTAATTATTGGTATAGTAATTCTTATAGCAGTTTTCATAGATAAAATAAGAAACGATTATTCATATAAAGGATAATTGTTCAGGAGGGATATTATGAAGAAATATTTGGCATTATTTTTAACTTTTATTACTATTTTTAGCATAGGTTTATCTGAACAAAGTGCATTTGAAAAAGCAAAAAGTGATGTGTTGAGAGAACTCGGTAGTCCAGAAAAAACAGATAAAGTTTATAAAGTAGGAGCTCTTGAAATAACCTTGGCAAATCCTTTTTGGGTAACTATGAAAGAAGGATTTGAGGCATCGGCAAAAGATTTTGGATTCAAAATCGATGTAGTTGCAGCACCTTCAGAAGGAGATGCTTCTGCACAACTGAACTATTTAGAAACAATGTTAATAAAAGGATATGATGCTCTATGTATATCACCTATAAATCCTTTCAATCTTATTCCGGCAGTTTCTAAAGCTACACAAAGAAAAATACCTGTTATTGCTGTAGGAACTTATGTAGATGAACAAGCAGCTAAAAATGCTGGAGCAAAGATAAATGGAATGCTTGCGGTAGACTTTGAGTATCAAGGAAGACTTCCAGGCCAATATATAGTTGAAAAGTTTAAAGGTGAAAAAAATGTTAAAGTTGCTATAATAGAGGGAATACCTGGATCTGCACAATCAGAAGGAAGAAAAAATGGTTGTATTTCTGAACTTGCAAAATCTCCAAATATGAAAATTGTATCTGTACAACCAGGAAATTGGGATAGAACAACTGCATTAAACGTAACATCGAATCTTATACAGGCAAATCCAGACCTTGATGTAATATTCTGTGCCAATGATACGATGGCTCTTGCTTCTGTAGAAGCTTTGAAAGCTGTAGGAAAAAAAGATCAAGTTATGGTTATAGGATGTGATTTCATAGAAGAAGCAAAAGAATCAATTGAAAAAGGTGAACTTGATGCTACATTGGCAATGTCTCCTTATCTTTATGGATATATAGGTGGAGTTATGGCCTATAAAACGATAATAAATGGAAATTATACAACAGATATTCAAGTACCTATAAAAATAGTTGACAAATCAAACTTAAAAGAATATCATGACTGGAAATGATCTATAGGAGGAATATTAAATGAAATTATTCGAAAAGGTTCTTCAAGCATTTGCAGCAGGAGATGCTATAGGTATGCCTACTGAGTTTATGACCAGAAATCATATAAAACATTTTCTTAAAGAAGATGAAGATTTCATAGATCCAGCAAAATCAATATTACATAAGAATCTTTTCAGATTTCAAATAACTGATGATACCGAACAGGTTCTTTATTTAATAAAACGTTATAGTAAAGATGGAGAAATAACGATTAAAAATACATATGAAACGCTTGAAGAATGGATAATAAAATCAGATGCTGTTAAAAAAGGATATATAGGACCAAATTCACTAAAAGCTCTTGAAAATATAAAAAATGGAGTGCCTGTAAATGAATCTGGAAAAAATGGAACTACTTGTGGGGCGGCTATGAGAGTTCTTGCACCAAGTCTATGTGTAAAAAAAGAAGATGAAAAATCTCTTATAAAAGGTATTATAAACTGTTCTATTCCTACTCATAATACCAGTCTTGCACTCGAAGGTGCTATGGGATTGGGTTTTGCATACCATTATTTGGCTTGTAACTATCCTTTAGAAGAAGTTATGAAAAAAATAAAATTGGGTTGTAATATTGGAAAACAAAGTTCAAATTATGAAGTTGCAGGAGCAAGCTCATTAGAGAGGATAAAATTTATAGAAAAATATATAAAATCTATTAAAGAAGATGAAGAACTTTTAGATTTTTTATACAATGTAATAGGAACAGGTTTAGGTACAAATGAAGTATTTCCAAGTGCCATAGGAATATTTCTTTATTGTAGAGAAAATGTTTTTAAAGCTATAAAACTTTCCAGCAGATTAGGTGGAGATACAGACACAATAGGAGCTATTTCTGGTGGATTATGTAGTTTATATAGTAAAGATCATAACATTCCATATAGATATATAAATGAAATTTCAACTTTAAATAATATTGATTTTGATGAATATTCAAATATGATCTCAACTATGTTTACAGTATAAAAATATGGGAAGCGGAAGAATTTAAAAGATAAAATTCTTCCGCTTTTTAAATTTTTTAAAACTAAAAAATATTTATTTTGAAATTTTTTTTAATTTTTTCATAGAATACATATCTTCATCAGCTTTTTTTATAAACTCATCTATATCTATACTATCAAAATCATTATATTCAAAAAAACCGAATGAAAAATCAATATAAAAATCTAAGTTTTTATTAATATCTTTCAATTTATTTTTAATCCTGTTTATTACACTTAAAGCAGAATTTTTGACACAATCAGGAAAAACAATGAAAAATTCATCTCCTCCTATACGACACAAAATATCTGAATCTCTTATTTCAGATTTTATAGTTTTTGCAAGCAATTTTAATGAATCATCTCCGATATCATGACCATAATTATCATTAATATACTTTAAATTATCCTGATCTATAAAACATATAACACATTTTTTTTGATATCTTTTTGAATATTTTAATTTTTCTTCGAGAAGAATCAAGCCCATTCTCCTATTATAACAATCAGTTAAAGGATCAAAATCTGCTAATTCTTTCAATTTTAACTCAGTATTTTTACGTTCTGTAATATCCATAACAACACCAATAAGATTTAAAGGAGAATGATCTTTGTCTCTTTCAATTATCTGTCCTTGATCATAAAACCATTTATAATATCCATTTTTTGTTCTTATACGATACTCCGTATGATAAAATTCATCTTCACCATTTAAATGTTTTTTCATTGCATTCATAGTATGTTCATAGTCATCTGGATGAACGAGTTTCATTATATCGTACATATGTTTAGGAAACTCTTCAATAGTATAATCTAAAAGTTCAGCTTTGTTTTTATGAAATTCGATATAGCCAGTTTTGATATTTAATTCCCACCAACCTATTTTACCTATATCTAAAGATATATTTAATCTTTTTTGTAGCTTATAAATTAAAATATCTTTTTTCTGTTCTTTAGTAATATCCCTTATAACAAAAAGACATTTTCTATTTTTTAAATAAGCTACAAATTCATAATAAGCATCAAGCTTTTTATTATAAACATTTATAGGCTTATTATTTAATTTGTCTATATTTCTTATATATCCCTCAAAAAAATCTTTCATATTAATCTCTTTTATAAAACTATATTTAAAAAATTCCTTAAGTTCAAGATCTGGGTTATTTTTCATTATATCTTTAATAATATTTTTTACATTTTTATTCATTTCCAATATCTTAAAATCATAGGGTTTATTTTTATGGTACAAAATTTCTGTTTCTATAAGTCCATAACCAAGATTTTCAAATATTTTTAAATAGTTATATGTATTCACCAGATCACCCCTTTTATAGTATTATACAGTATACAATAAAAGGAGATTTTAACTACATAAAAAATTAACTTTATATACATAAAATATTAAAAATTAATCATGTCCATATATTGTTAACCTATTTTTACCATTATTTTTAGAAAAATAAAGAGCCTCATCAGCAGCGGATATGAGATCCGAATACATATTTTCAACCATTGAACAAGTCACAAGACCTATGCTTATTGTAAATGAAAGTGAAATATCATCTTTTTTGAATACAAGAGACTCTATATTCATTCTCAATCTTTCAGCAAGCATTAAAGAAACATCTATATCAGTTTCAGGCAACAAAATTGCAAATTCATCTCCACCATATCTCGCAATTATATCAGAAGATCTGAACATAGATTTCAACGTTTTTGAAATAAGTACAAGAATATCATCTCCAATGAGATGACCGTATTTATCATTTATACTCTTATAATTATCAATATCAAACATTATAAGAGAAACTTTTTTATCGAATTCATTACATTTTTTAATCTGAATATTTGTCAAATATTTAAAATAAGTGTTATTATAAAGACCGGTTAAACCATCTGTATTTGCTTTATCTATAAGTTTTAATTTTTCATTTCTTTCAACTGTAATATCTCTAAAGATCGAAACAGATCCAAGAAATTCATTACCCGATTTAGTACTCAATGGATATATACTAACAGAATAATGTTTTTTCATATTATAAATATTAACAGTTATTTCTACATGTTCTATTTTATTACTTTCCATATTTTTAAACCATTCAGGAAATTCTTTTTCAATAATTATTTTTACTTTTGAATAAAATTTATCTTTTTCATCAAATGAATAATTATTATCTTTTCTATCCATTAAAGTATAAAAAAAATCTCTACTTGCAGGATTTAAATCTATTATACGGCTTTTTGGAGAGTAAACCAATATACATTCATTAATAACTTCAAAAACCTTATCCCTTGCAATTGGCGAAATAGAAAGTAAATCGTATTTAAAAAGTCCCCAAGCGACAAATATAAGACCAGGTATAAAAAAAGTACTCATAGGAATACTATCAAAAAAACCTATAATTTTAAACCAAGTTAAAATAGCTGGAAAAGCTAAACCAATAGAAATTAGCCAAGATTGAATTCTAAATTTCTTAGGCCCTCTATAAGAAAGTAATATTATTATCGAAAGAATAACCATAATATAATTATGAGATACAAAAATTTTAGATAAAACTGTTGTTTTTATAAATAAAGTAGTATATCCATCAAAACTTAAAATTTTTATACTTTCTCTCATCAAGTGATGAAAAGAATCTGTAAAAATCAAAAAAAGACTTAATATAGGAATAATTTGTATACTAATCATAAAAATTTTTCTTTTTTTATTAAACCCTGTAAAACTCAAAGCAAAAAAAACTCCAGCTACAGGAGCATAAAAAATTCCTATTTGAGATAAATTTCTAAAAAACAACATCAAATTAAAATTATTAACTAATATTTCTATCAAAGTTGATGAAGTATTTAACAAAAGCAAAAACATGAACAAAATAAATTCATTAGCCCCAATTATATCCTTTTTATTAAATGCATAAAGTATAAAAAATAATATAAAAATTATAGTAATAATTAACAAAAATACACTTATAAATCCAGAAACCATATTTTTTTCCCCTTTGAAAAAATTAAATTATCCCATATTAAATATAAACATGATATCACAAAATTACAAATAAATATACTATAGTATAAAAAATAACAATCAATTAATTTTATACTATAAAACAAGTATAAACATTAAAAAAATATTAATTTTATTTTAATAAATGATGTGAAAAAAATTAATGGGAAAAAATAAATTTTATGATATAATTTTCGATGTAAAAAAAGGAGGAAAAATATGGATTATGATGTTGTAATAATAGGTACAGGCCCTTCAGGGTTGTTTGCTGCAGCAAATATAAAAAATAAAAAAGTATTAATAATAGAAAAAAATGATGAAATTGGTAAAAAATTTTTAATATCTGGATCTGGACAATGTAATTTAACACATTATGAAGATATAAAACAATTTATAACACATTATGGAGAAAGAAAAAATTATGTAAAAAAACAACTTTTTAGATTTACTAATTATGATACTATAAATTATTTTCAAAAATATGGTATGAATTTCATAATAGATAAAAATGGAAAATATTTTCCAAAAACAAAGAAATCTAAAGACATTTTAAATATATTGATTAATATAATAAAAGGAAATAATTATACAATAAAAACTTCGGAAAAAGTAAAAAGTATAAAAAAAGAAAAAGACTTCATAATAAAAACAAATAAATCAGAATATAAATCAAAAATGGTAATAATAGCTACTGGTGGTAAATCTTACCCAAATTTAGGTACAAATGGTGATGGATATGAATTTGCAAAAAAATTTGGTCATAATATAATAACACCAAAACCAGCCCTTACAAATATAAAAATAAAAAATTTTGATATGCAAGAACTTTCCGGTACATCTTTCAAAAATGCAAAAATAAAAATATCTGATAAAAAACAAAATATCAATGATTTACTCATTACACATCAAGGATTTTCAGGACCTTGTATACTCGATTTTTCGAGATATTTAAATGAAAATCAAAAAATAAAGATTTCTTTTATAAATTTAAAAAATAAAGAATTATTCAAAGAAGATATAAATAAAAAAATAAAAAAATCTAATGACAATTTATTTTCAATACTTAAAGAATATGAACTAACAAAAAGATTTATAGATTATATAGAAAACAAAATAAAAATAAATCCAAAACAAAAATCACATAATATCGATAAAAGAACAAAAGATAAGATAACAGATTTTCTAATAGATCATGAATATACAATAGATGAACTCGGAAATTTTGATAATGCAATGGTTACAAATGGAGGAATTGACACTAAAGAGATAAATCCTAAAAATATGGAATCGAAAATTATTAAAAATCTATATTTTGCAGGTGAAGTTATAGATGTAGATGGAGATACAGGAGGCTATAATATACAATATGCTTTTAGCACAGCTTGGGTCATATCAGAATATTTAAACAGTTTAAATTGAATTTAAAAATTATAATTAAAAAATGTGATAAATATCAACATTCAGATATTAACTTAATATTAAAGCTTTTATGAGAGAGTCTGAAATTAATAGAACTAAAAAGCAATCAAAAATTAACATAAGATTATAAAAGTTTAAATATTATTTAACTAAAATTAATTAAGACCGTTACTTAAGTAAAAAAGACGTAACAATAATCGTGTTATAATAAATCAAGTGATTAACTAAACCCCAATCACCGAACAAAGATCCCCCCCTTTGTTATTATAGAATTAGGCTGTGGAAAAATATTCCACAGCTTTTTTTTATTTTATGATATAATTAATACGTATTAATTAATGGGGGGAATATAAAATGAAGAGAATAAATAGTAAAGATGTTGCAAAAGAAGCAGGTGTATCTCAGTCGACTGTATCTATGATACTGAATAATAAAAAAGGAGCAAACTTTAAAAAAGAAACCATTGAAAAAGTTATGAATGCAGTAGAAAAATTAAATTATAAGCCTAATATACTTGCAAGAAATATGAAAATGAACCTTGCAAATTCAATTGGGATTGTTATTTCAAAATATATAGATTCATTTTTGATACCCAATATTCTGGAAGGAATTAGAAAAATATGCATAAAAAATCAAAATAGTATAACCATATGTAATTGGGAATATAAACAACAAACTCCTGACTATATAGAATATTATCAACAAAAAAGAATAGATGGATTAATATATGTAGCAACAATAGATGAAAATATAAAACAAATATCAAACGAATTAAATGCTTTAAAAATACCATTTGTGACAATAATTGCTGGTTATGATATACCACAAATAACAACTATTACATATAATTTATACAAAGGAGCATTCGAATCTACAAAACATTTAATAGAAAAAAAATATAAAAATATACTATATATATCCCCTGAAAATTTAAACTATGGTGAAATGGATAGAATAAAGGGGTACAAAGAAGTTATTTCAAATTTCAAATTAAAAGAAAACATAATATATATAAAAGATTATAAAAATGCAAATATAGAAATAGAAAAATATCTAAAGCAAAATAAAAATATAGATTCTGTAATAGCATCACATACATATCTCGCATATAATGCGATGAAAAGTGCTGTAAAATTGAATAAAAAAATACCAAAAGACTTTGGAATAATATCATGTGATCACAATAGTTATGCTCCATACACTCAAATTCCTTTAAGTACAGCGGATATACCCTTAATAGAAATGGGAGAAAAGTCTGCTGAAATACTTTTTAAAAAAATAAAAAAAGAAAAACATATAAAAAAATTCCAATGTGAACCTAAGTTAACCATAAGAGAGTCTTCTTCAAGAGAGTAGGAAGACTGATTTAATAATTAATACGTATTAATAAAAGGAGGAAAAAAATGAAAAGAAATTATACAATCAAATTGATTCACACTACACATACTGACATAGGATATACTCATAGACAAGAAAAAATAATGGATTTTCACACAGAATTTTTAAAACAAGCTATAGAAATAAGTGAAAAATTAGAAGAAAATGACAATTTTATTTGGGTATGTGAAAATTTTTGGGAAGTTGAAAATTTTATAAAATCTACAAATGAAATATGGAAAGAAAGACTTATAAAAGCTATAAAAAGAGGGAATATAGAATTAACTGCAAACTATTTAAATATGTCTGAATTAACTGATATACCTTCATTAAAAAATAAAATAAAAAAAGCAAAAAATTTTGCAAAAAAATGTGACCAAGATATTGAAACAGCAATGACAGCGGATATAAATGGATATGGTTGGAGTTATTCACAAGCTTTTTATGATGAAGGAATAAAATATTTATTTTCATGTATACACACACATCATGGAATGTACCCTTTAAGAAAAATACAAACACCATTTTATTGGAAAACGCCATTAGGAAATAAAATACTTGTTTGGAATGGTGATCATTATATGACAACAGCTTCTGTTGGAATAAATGCACCTGAAATTATGTGGATAAAAGAAAAAAATTGGGAATTATGCAGCAAAATTGATCAACAAATAGAAAATGATTATGAAAAATTAGAACAATATATAAATAATCTTGAAAAACAAAATTATGAATATTCTTATATACCGCTTATGACATCTGGACTTGAAACAGATAATGCACCACCTAATCCATATTTTATAGAATATATAAAAAAATGGAATGAAAAATATGGAAAAAGTATTAAACTTGAGATGTCTACATTAAAAGGATTTTTTAAAAATTTAAAAAAAGAATCGAAAGATATTCCCACATATTCTGGAGATTGGCCTGATTGGTGGACAGATGGATTTGGTTCTTTACCAGACTATACAAAGATGTATAGAAATGCTCAAGCTGATTATGAACTTTTAAAAGAAATAGATAAAGAAAATATTATAAATGAAAAAACAAGAGAAGAAATAGAAGAAAATTTATTACTTTATTCTGAACATACTTGCGGATATTCTGCCAGTATAGACAATCCTTCTGATGAAATGGTCTTATTTTCGGAAGCGAGAAAAAACAAATATGCATTAGATGCACATATACAAGTACAAAAATCTTTAGATAAAATTTTAATCCAAAAAGGACAACAACTTTTAAAAACAGCTCAACCATTAATTTATAAAGTAATAAATACATCAAATCAAGAAATATATGAAATAGCAAAACTTGAAATAAATTATTGGGAATTAAGGTTTTTAGAAAAAGGATATAAAATAATAGAAGAAAAAACCAATGAAGAATACGATTATCAATCAGAAAACTTTCCACGTGGAATAATTCTTCATGTACCATTAAAATTAAAACCTTTAGAAGAAAAAACTCTTAATATAAAATTAGATAAAAAACAAAATAGCGATTATTATAAATCGATAAAATTGGCAGATGGAATTTATGATATAGATTTAAATAAGCAAGAATATAATACATTTCAAATAACTCCCGAGTATATAGAAACAAAATATATAAAAATAATATGGGGAAAACATGGAATAAAGAATATGATAGATAAACAAACAAATACAGATTTAGTGGATAAAACAAAAAACTATGAAATATTAGAACCAATATATGAAATAACTCCAAATGAAAAAAATTTAATTCCATCGACTCATAGAAGAACTTTTGGAAGAAATAGAAGATATATAAACACCCAAATAAATAGAGGCATGATAAAAAGTATAGATATATTAAAAGATGGAAATATATTTACTGAAATAAGTATTAAATATGATTTAAAAGGCTTTTCATACTATGAAATAAATATGATAGTATATAAAAATTTAAAAAAAATAGATATAATTTTAAAAATGAATAAACAAAGTGTATGGGAACCAGAAAGCGTATTAATGGCATTACCAATTAATACGGGAGAAAATTCAGAACTTTGGATAAACAAAGGAATGGTAAATTTAAGACCAGCGATAGATCAATTGCCTGGAACATGTATGGAATATTATTATGTAAAAGATGGAATATTAAAAATAGGTTCAAAAAACTCTGTCTTAATCTTAACTCCAGATGTTCCTTTGATACAATTATCTAAACCAAAATATAAAAACATAAAATTATATGAAAAACCATCAATAGAAAAAAATCAAGATATATTTTTTTCTTGGATAATGAACAACATATGGGAAACAAATTTTAAAGCAAGTCTTGGTGGATTTCATAGTTTTAAATACACTATAATATGGGATGATAAATTAAAAAATCCAGATAAAATATTTAAAAAGTTCAAAAACAACAGAAATATGATAACAATCAGAATTAATAATAATTAAATCAAAAAAACCCCCCTTGTTTAACTTAAATGTAAAAAAATATTATTATAATATAAAATAAATAAAAGGGGGAGATAGAAATGTCACTAAAAAAACAAGTTATTTTACTATTAATTTTTCTTATAGCTATCCCTATGGGAATCTTTACATTATACATAACAATAAGTTCTTATCAAAATGCCACAAGTAGTGCAAATGTTAGAATACTCGCAGATATTCAAGGAAAATCACAAATAATAACTAATTATTTTGAACCTTTAACATCCCTTGTAAACTTTATGGCCATAGACCCCAATGTAAAAGGTGCATATAAAAACGAATTTGATGAAAGAATTTGGATGTATAAAACTTTTGATAATGTATTAAAAACATATCCTCAAGTCATATCAATATACTTAGGTCTTTCAGATGGAGAAATATTAATAAAACCGGATGCAGAACTTCCTGAAGGGTTTGATGTAACTACGAGAGATTGGTATAAAAAAGCTTTAGAAGATAATAAAAATATAATATATACACCCCCTTATATAGATGCAGTGACTAATGATCTCATAATTTCTATGTCTAAATCGATTCAAAATGAAGAAACTGTAGGAATTTTAGGAATAGATTTCAGTCTAAAATCATTGACTGAAGATCTTAAAAAATCTGATTTTGAAACTTCATATTCATTTATATTAGATAAAGATGGAAATGCTGTTTTGCATCCTAAAACTGAAAACATTGGAATTAATATGGCAAATTTAGCTGAATCAGATCCGATCGAGGGTGATTCGGGTTACATAGAATATGAATTTGAAAAAATAAAAAAAGTTGCTTTTTATTCAAAAATTTATGGTACTGATTGGTTTGTATTCACAACAGTTAATAAAAGCGAAATATATGAAAAAGATAGAGCTAAATTTATAACCATGTTCATAATAGGTATAGGTTTTACAATATTTGGTGCAATAATAGGATATTTTTTCATAAAAAATAAAATAACAAATCCATTAGATAAAGTATTAGATGGAATAGAAAAACTTGGGAAAGGAATATTGAAAAATGAAGAAATAGATATAAATTCAAAAAATGAAATAGGAAAACTTGCAAAAGCTATAAATAAAACAACAGATTCATTAAGACATTTAATAAAAAATATAGATTCAGCTGGAAAAGGATTTTCAGTAGTCGCAGATGAAATTAGAAAGCTTGCAGAAGATTCACAAAATGCTACAGAAGAGATAGCTAAAATTTTAAATGAAATAAAAAATGATGCTAAATTAGTGGATACAGAAACATTTGAAGTAGTGAATTCAATAAATAGTGTAAATAAAGGAATATTTGAAATATCTAAACAATTTGAGAACATAACGAATCACATATACTCGATGAATGAACAGTAGATGATACATCAGAATCTGCTCAACAGCAAAGCAATTCGACAGAAGAAATAAGTGAAGAAATCTATGAAATAAAAAATACAATTCAAAATCAAAATGAAGATCTAAATGAAATATCTAAAAAAAGTAATGATTTAAGAAAAACATTAAAAAATCTACAAAAATTTATAGAAGGATTTGAATATTAAAAATAAAAAAATATCACCTTTAATTTTAAAATTAAAGGTGATATTTTTTATTTTGAAATTTCTATTATAAATTTATTTCTTTCTCCAGGATAAATACTTGTAGAAAATTCTATAGGCTGTCCATCTTCTAAATATCCTATAGAAGATATAACAGTTACCGCATCATTTTCATTTATTTCAAGTATTTCAGCGTTTTCTTTATCTATATTTTTTGCTTCAAGCTCTCTTATAACTTTTTTAACTTTTAAATTATTTTTTTCTAAAACTTCATAAAAAGAAAAAACTTCAAAATCATAATTTAATAGTTCGGGAAATATTTTTTTTGGTGTATACACAGTTGTGACAAGTATGGGTTTATTAGTATCAAAAATTACTTCTTCTTCTTTTAAATGATTGGCATATCTAACTCTTTTTAATTTTATTACTTCTTCGCCCTCTTTTATTTGCAATTTCTTAGATATGATATTATCAGCTTTTAAAACTTTCTTATCTAAAACTATTGTTTTAGGAATCAACCCATTTTTTAACATGGAACTATTATAACTTTCTATAAATCTTGTATATTCTTGTGTTACTTTAGGCTTTGTAACAAAAGTTCCTTTTCCTTTTATTCTGTATAAATATCCTTTTTCAACAAGATTTTTGAGAGCTTGTCTTACAGTAGGTCTACTTATCTTAAACATTTCACTCAACTCTATTTCAGTTGGTAATATATCGCCTTCTAAAAAGTATTTATTTTTTATAGCTGTAACTATTATTTGCTGAAGCTGATAATATAATGGAACTGGAGATTTTTTGTTAAGTTCTTGTGGTTTAAACATTTTTTTACATTCTCCTTATTATTAAGACTAAATTCTATATTTATTATAACATATTATTCTTTTTTAATAGTTGGTAGTTACATAACTTTCTATTAATGTACCTAAACCTTCAAATAAATAATTCTTGAAATTGGCAGCTATAAATATACTTTCACCATTTTTAATAGTTTCACATTCTTTTTTATATTTCAAATTAAACTCACCATTTACACAAGTATAAACCTTAAACTTATTTTCTTCATTCCCATTATAGTATTTTTGTACATCTATAATATTCATAGTATAAACCTCTTTACACGTTTTTCTAATCACATAATTTTCTCTTTCTATATCTATGTTTTTTACTATAACTCCTTGAGATTTTATATCTATAACATCTAAAGACTTTTTTATATCCAAATCTCTACCTCTACCAAAATCATATAATCTATAGGTTATATTACTATTCTGTCCAACTTCTATTGCCAATATTCCTTTTCCAAGAGCATGTATTGTTCCGGCCGGAATAGATACAACATCACCTTTTTTTACATAAATTCTATTCAAAAAATTTTCTAAATTATTATCTTCAATAGCCTTAATAACTTCACTTTTTTTCTTTAATGATGTTCCTGCATACAAATAGGCACCTTCATCGGCATCAACTATATACCAAGTTTCTGTTTTTCCATTATCATTCTCGATTTTTAAAGCATAATTATTATCTGGATGAACTTGTATTGAAAGATGTTCATCAGCATCCAAATAAGCAACTCTTACAAGATCTTTTTGATTAATATTTTTTCCAAGAATATCATCAGAATTATTTTTTATTAACTCTGTTAAAGTTTCACCTTTAAATTTACCATTTTTTATCTTACAATCAGCTGTTTTATGAGCACTGAAATCCCAAGTTATTCCAATTCCTTTATCTACATTTTTTATATTATTTAATTTTTTTCCAGCCCATATTTTTTTAATAGGTATAAATTCAAACTTTAAAGGATACATCAAATCATCTCCCATTATTAAAGATAAACACCTTCTTTTAGAAGGTGTTTTGGATTTAAAATATACCAAGAAAAACTCCAACTATAGATAATAATAAATATATTCCCATAAGTTTTAAAGGAGTTATGCTCTTTTTTTGAAGTAATTTCCAAGATAATAATACTATTAAAAGAGGTAATAACTTTGGAAATATTCCATCTATCAATTCTTGAAAATTAATAACAGCTTTTCCATTATCAAAAACAGCACTTATATTTAATTTAACAAAACTAGCAGATATTCCACCCATTACAACTATTCCAAGTATTTTAAAAGCTTCTGTTAATCTTTTTGCTTCTTCACCGACAATTATATTTACAGCATCTAATCCAAGAGTATATCCTTTTTTAAACAGAAAGTAGGATACAAAAAGACTTAAAGGCAACCAAGTTACTGTATAAAATAAAGGGCCAAGAATACTTCCATCAGCAGCTAAACCCATACCAATACTCAATAATAATGGTACAAGTATACCTTGTATTATTACATCGCCTACACCTGCAATAGGTCCCATTAAACCGACTTTAACCCCTTCAATCAATTCATCTTCTACAGGTTGATCATTGGCTTTAGCTTCTTCAAGACCAACAGTTATTCCATTCACTATTGCTCCAATTTGAGGTTCAGTGTTATAAAAACCTGTATGACGTTTTAAAGCTTTAGCTTTTTCTTCTTTAGTATCATATAATTTATTTATTATGAGGAGCATAGATTGACCAAAAGAAGTTCCTTCAAGTCTTTCAAAACTTATTGCTGCAAGATTAAAATGAATCCATGACCACCAACTTTTAAATAAATCTTTTTTAGATAATTTCTTTTTAAAATTTTTATTATTCATTATAACTCCTCCTCATCGTCATCATCAATATTTTGATTAGAAGGCCCTGCATTACTTTTAACAGCTCTTGGAGAATACTTATAATGCATAACCGCTATTGTTGCTCCAACAATTGTAAGAGCTATCATATTTAAATTCAAAAAAACTATTCCAATAAAACCAACTAAAAAATAAACTAATAAAAATTTTTCTTTCATTATTTGACTTAAAAGTAACCCTATACCAACTGCCGGTAAAACTCCACCGAGTACAGTCATTATTTGCATTAACACATCTGGAATAGAATTCAAAAAATTTTCTGCATATTGAGCACCAAAATAAACGGCGAGAAATGTAGGAACAAATCTCAAAATAAAAGTTGTTATTTGAGGATATATAGCATTAGCTCTCCAAAACCCTTTTAAGTCACCTTTTTCTACATATTTATCTGCAAGATGATTCCAAAACGTATTTATAGTTTCTATTAAATTAAAAAGTATAACACCTAAAAGACCTATTGTAGCAGCAAGAGCTATTGCAACTTGAACATCAGCACCAGAAAGCATTGCAAGAGCTATTGCAGGATATGCAACAAAAGTTATATCTGCTGCCGCTACTCCTCCTGGAACTATCAAAGACAGATATAAAGCTTGTACTGCAGCACCTATTATTATACCTGTCTGAATATCTCCAAGAATAATTCCAACAAACATTCCAGATATAAGTGGACGACTTAAATAATAAAAACCTCCTGTAGTACCAAAAAACCAAGGAACACCTAAACTTGCAACATAACAAAAAAGCCCGAGTAATATAGCTTGAAAAAGCATAATACTCCCCCTTTCACTTAATAATATTTTTCTCTAATTTCAGACCATTTAAATCCCTTTTTATTTGGTATTAATTTAAAATCTATATCTATATTATTTTTAAAGAAAAATTCACAAGCATCCATTTCATCTTTTGTTAATGACTGATTAGCACCTATTGTTGTAGTATTATCTCTATAACTTGAAGGACCATAAACTATATAATTACCAAAACTTATATTATTTTCCAAAAGTGTTTTCAATTCTAAAGGAGTTTTAGAAATCAAAAAATAATTTTTTTGGCTTTTAATAGCTTCAGGTAATTTTCTTATAGTCTTTTCAACTGAAAAAATATGTACCTTTATATTTTCAGGAGCGGCATTCTTATAAACATTTCCTAAAGATTTATTTTCTGAAAGATTATCATTAACAACTATTATTCCATCGCATTTATATATTCTTGTCCATTGAGTTAAAACTTGTCCATGAATTATTCTGTCATCTACTCTAACTAGTGTGATTGCCATAATATCCCTCCTTAAAGTTCTTCTTCTTGTTCATCAATATCTAAAATCTTTTCGAAAGAATTAATAGACTGTCTTCCTGCATTTAAAGCAATTGTTTTTAAAGATTTTAAATTGGAAAAGTCTCTTTGGGCACATACTTCTAAGAGCATTCCGAGATTTAAACCAGCAATTATTTCTATTTCAAAATCAAATAATTTAGAAGTTGAAAAATAAACACTACTATTATATGGTGTTCCACTTTGAAGATCTGTAAGTATAAGTACACCATCACTACTTTTAACTTCATTCAAAGTTTTAGAAAGTTGTTTGTTGAACTCTTCAATTCCTAAATTATTCTTTAAACATACAGCTTTAACATTTTCAGGAACTCCCATGATCATTCCTAAAGAATCTAAAACACCTTCTGCAAGGTTGCCATGACTTGAAACTACAATACCTATCATCTCTTGAAACCTCCTTTATTTATTATATTTATATCATAATGTAATTACATAGTAAAGCCTCAAAAATAATAAAAAAATAAAATCTGAGGCGATTATAACCATATATTTTATCATTATATCAAAAAACTTAATTTTTTATATTTACATAGTACTGACATAAAATAATAAAAGATATAATCAAAATTCTTTTTCTATCAAACTTGATAAATTTTTTTTTATAGTATATAATAAAAATAATAACATGATACTTACATATTGAATATATAGGTTAAAAAGTCATAACAAAAATTAGGAGGGATATATTTATGTACAATAATTATGACAAATACCCTAAAATAAAAATAGAAAATTTTGAAAACCAAATTATAAAAGGGTATGGTAGCATATGTAATTTCTTAAAGAAAAAATTAAAAAAACAAAAAACAATAATAGTTATAGATATGTATCCAGGAGTAGATGAAAATGAAATAATAAATGGATTTAAAGAATTAAATATTGACTATTTTTTTAATTCCAATAAATGTGCATTAAGTGGAAAAGAACTAACAGAAAAAATTTCAGACTATTTAACAGATGATAGAGTATTTGGAGTTATAAATCATAAAAAACTCGATCATTATTTTAAACCTGAATTAATAAAAAATATGAAAAATGAAATCAATAATATAAATGAAGGAATAATATTATTATATGGAGTTGGAGCTGGATTAGTAACTAAAGGAGACATTTATATTTATGCCGATATAGCAAGATGGGAAATTCAGAATAGATATAAAAATGGAATGAGTAATTGGAATATTGAAAATTCTAATGATGAATTTAAAAGTAAGTATAAAAGAGGATTTTTCTTTGAATGGAGAATATCAGATCGTCATAAAAAAAATATTTTAAATGATATAGATTTTTTATTGGATACCAATATTAAAGAAAACCCAAAACTTTTATCAGGAAATGATTTTAGAAAAGGATTAGAACAAGCATCAAAAAAACCATTTAGACTTGTGCCATATTTTGATCCAGGTGTTTGGGGTGGACAATGGATGAAAAATGTTTGCGGTTTAGATAAAAATAAAGATAATTATGCTTGGGCTTTTGATGGAGTACCTGAAGAAAACAGTGTTTATTTATTATATGAAAATGATTTTATCGAAATTCCTTCTGTTGATATTATATATTATAAACCTGTAAATTTGTTAGGAAATAGAGTTCATGCAAGATTTGGGCATGAATTTCCAATAAGATTCGATTTTTTGGATACGATGGGAGGTCAAAATCTTTCTTTACAAGTTCATCCATTAACAGAATATATTCAAGATAACTTTGGAATGAAATTTACACAAGATGAAAGCTATTATATTTTAGATGCTAAAGAAGGAAGTGAAGTTTATTTAGGTCTCAAAGAAAATGTAAATAAAGAAGAATTTATAAATGATTTAAAAACTGCTGAAAAAGGTCAAAAATCATTTCCTGATGAAAAGTATATAAATAGATTTCCGGTTAAAAAACATGATCATTTCTTAATTCCTGCTGGAACTATTCACTGTTCCGGTAAAGATACTATGGTTCTTGAAATAAGTGCCACACCTTATATTTTTACATTTAAACTTTGGGATTGGGGTAGAGTAGATCTTGATGGAAAACCAAGACCTATTCATATAGAACATGGTAAAAATGTAATACAATGGGATAGAAACACGAAATGGGTAGAAAAAAATCTAATAAATAAAATAGAAAATATAAAAAATGAAGAAAATTATGTAGAAGAAAAAACAGGATTGCATGAAAGAGAATTTCTTGAAACAAGAAGACATTGGTTTACTGGACCTGTCTTGCATGAAACCTTTGATAGTGTAAATGTGTTAAACTTAATTGAAGGTGAAGAAGCAGTTGTTAAATCAATAGATAATTCTTTTGAACCATTTATTGTTCATTATGCAGAAACTTTTATAATACCTGCATCTGTAAAAAATTATATAATAGAACCAACAGATAAAACTAAAGGTAAAAAACTTGCTACTATAAAAGCATTTATAAAGAGGTGATTAGATGGCCTATAATATTGATAAGAAAAATACAGAAATACCATTTTATATTCAATTAAAAATGATTTTAAAAGAAATGATAGAAAATGATTATACTCCTGGAGAATTAATACCAACAGAAATAGAACTTCAAAAAAGATTTGAAATCAGTAGAATAACAGTCAGAGATGCTATTTCTGAACTTGTCAATGAAGGTTATCTTAAAAGAAAAAGAGGAAAAGGAACAATTGTTTTACCGAAAAAGATAGAAGAACCCTTATCAAAAATTAAAAGTTTTACAGATGAAATGAAAGAAAGAGGATTTTCACCATCTACTAAGTCAATAGATATTCTAATAACTAAAGCATTTGATGATGTTTGTAAAGCTTTAAATGTAAAAACAGGTGAACAAGTCTATAAAATAAGTAGAGTTAGATGTGCAGACAATGAACCAATAGTCTATTTTGAAACTTATATGAATATGAACATGAAGATAGATTTAGACATAAATGAATATTCAGATTCACTATATGAATACTTAAAAAGAGTAAAAAAAATAAATATAAAATATGCAGAACAAAGAATTTCTGCATGTAGTGCGGATGAAAAAATTAGTAATAAACTTGAAATAAAAAAAGGAGAACCAGTATTACTTTTAAAAAGAAAATCATTCGATGAAGAAAATAAAATTATAGAGTATACAAAAGGATATTATATTTCAAACAGATATGAATATTTTATAAAATTAAAAGGAGAATAAAATGAAAAAATCTATTATTACGGATCAAGTTGATATGGATTTTGAAAAAGCTTTAAAAATCATAAAGAAATATAATTATAAAAATGTTGAAATACACTCTTTATGGAATAAAACTATTGAAAATATTACTATTGAAGAAGCTTATAATATAAAAAAACTCTTGGGATTTTATGATTTAAATCTAATATGCCTTTCAACTACATTATTTTTAATGTGTCCATTGTATGAAAACTATAACATTTCTGATTTTGGAAATAAATTTTTAACTTTTAAAGGAAATATAAAAGAACACTTTCAAAAAATGGAATATGTAATTAAAATTGCTAACATCTTAAATACAGATAAAATAAGAATCTTCCCATTTAGAGCTCCAAATGATAAGGAAATAATTGGAGATGATGAAGATTTTTCAAATATAAAGAAATATTTTAAACAATTATCTGAAAAATATAAACATGAAAACATTACTTTTATTTTAGAAAACTGTCCTCATTCATACTTACCAAATTCTTATATGACAGGGAAACTCTTAAATGATTTAAATGTCGACAATATAAAACTTTTATGGGATCCAGGAAACAGCTTTAGAGCAAATTATGATAGAATTCCAAAAAAATATATAAAAAATAATCTTTTTAATGAAATAGAAAATAATATAAAGAATATATATCATATACATTTAAAAGATTATAAAAAAAATCAAAATGAATTTGAACACGAAATATTTCTTGAAGGAGATATCGATTATAATAATATAATTAATAAATTGAAAGAATATAATTATGATTACTCTTTAAGCCTTGAGTCTGAAGTGAATTTTGAAAAAACAATAAAAAGTATGAACAATCTTAATAAAATAATTTAAAAGAAGGGATTTTTATGGAATTTAATTCAAAAATATTTGATCACACATGTTTAAAACCATTCGCAAAAAATGAAGAATTAAAAAAATTATGTTCTGAAGCTGTTAAATTTAATTTTAAAACAGTTGCTATAAACAATGCCTATATAGAATATTGTAAAAAAGAGCTCCAAGGAACTGAAATATTAATAGATGCTGCAGTTAGTTTCCCACTTGGACAAAGTACTCTTGAAACAAAAGTTTTTGAAACAAAAGATGCCATAGAAAAAGGTGCAGGAGAAGTAGATTATGTAATAAATATTGCCCAATTAAAAAATAAAAATTATAAATATATAGAAAAAGAAATGTCAGAAATTGTAGAAATCTGTAGGAAAGAAAACATAACTTCTAAAGTTATATTTGAAAATTGCTATTTGACAGATGATGAAAAAATTTTATTATGTGAAATAGCTAATAATATAAAACCTGATTTTATAAAAACATCTACTGGATTTGGAATATCTGGTGCAACATTTAAAGATGTAAAACTCATGAGAAAACATGCTAAAGACTATATAAAGATAAAAGCTGCAGGTGGAATCAAAACCAAAAAAGATGTTTTAAAATATTTAGATTTAGGTGTTTCAAGAATCGGATGTAGTTCTAGTGTACAAATTATAAATGAATAAAAACAATAAAAAAGAGCAAATTATACAAAAATATATTTGCTCTTTTTTTAATACAACTCAATCAAAAATTTTTTCAAAAGAAAATATTATAATTGGAAAATACATAAATAATAGACTCAATCTCTGCCATAAACCCTCATAAGAAATTATAGAAGATTTAAATTTTGGTTTATCAGACATAATAAACAAAACAAAAAATATAAAAGCTAAAATAAAACAAAATATAAAAATAAAACCATTAATAAGATTACTATCTTTAAAAGATAACAAACCTAAAATAAGTGGAGTAAACAATAAACTCAAAAAACCAAATACAGAACCAAACCCATGAATTTTTGAAGATAAAGAAGAAAGATCTTTTGATTCTTCAACTGAAAAAATTCCAGATAAAATACAAGCACCAACTGCAAAAATTGAAATAAAAATAAATAATATTAAAGATAATACATTTGAAATATGTAAAACATCGAAATAAAGTTTAAATCCACCAATAAATATAAAACACCCTGCGATTATCAACCAAATATTATAAATATAATGATAATTAAAATTAGAATTACCCAATAAACTCATAACCATTTTTAAATGATTATATCCCTTGTAAAAAGGTGCAATAATGAATGGAATTAATAAATCTCCTATAGTACCTACTAATAATGCGATATAAAAAATATTAAAATTATTTTCCATTTTACACATCCCTTAAAATTATAAATTATCTACCTCATTCAAAGTTGGAATAGATTCAATAGCTCCATAATTAGAACAAGTAATTGCTCCAACTTTATTAGCAAATAAAATAATATCTTCCCATTCTTCAAAAGAAATATTTTTTTTATTATCAAAACTACTCAATTTAAACAATACAGCGCCAACAAAGGCATCTCCGGCTCCAGTTGAATCTACTTGATGTATAGAAATAGAAGGAATTATTTTTTTGGTTTTATTAATACTTAATAAAGTACCTTTATCACCAAGAGTTATAGTTATAACTTTAACACCTAAATCATGTAAAAACTCTATTCCTTCTTCTAAAGTATTTTTTTTAGTAATTAAAAATAATTCATTATCACTTAATTTAACAAAATCACTCAATTTAATAAACTCAATACATTTATCAATAAAATCATTCAAAAACTTATCCTCTATTAAAGTATCACGATAATTAGGATCAAAAGAAACGAATATATTATTTTTATTTGTAAAATTTAATAATTTAAAATAAGTTTTTTCAAGTTCTCCTCCTAAAAATCCAGTAGCTGAACCAAAATGTATAATATCATTATTATTAATACGATCAAAATTTATTAAATCATATGAATAATTACCATCGCCACCTCTCAAAAAATCAAAATTTCTTTCACCAAATTCATCAATACCAACTAAAGCTATAGTTGTCTTATCTTTTTGAATCATCATATCAATATTTACACCATAAGATTCTAAACTTTCAATTAAAAAATCACCAAAAAAATCTTTACCAACTTGTCCTAAAAAATAAGAACTTCCACCAAGTTTAGAAACGGCAACAGCAACATTTGCAGGCGCACCACCAGCCTTCTTTTCAAATTTTTTTCCATATTTTAAACCTTTTTTATCTGTACAAACCATATCAATTAATAATTCACCAATACAAAAAATATTATTCATAAAATGCCTCCAATAAATAAGATATTTAATTCTATTATAGTATAAAAAATTATTCAATCAAATTCTAACAAAAAGAACAATTTTCTTTTTTAGTTAGAATTATTTTAATATATTCTCTAATAATTGATTAATATTAAAATTTGTAAAAGAGATAAAATAATATAAAATAAATTTTGACAATTGAATAATATATTATAGACATGTGACTGGTAATGCAGGCAGGATCTAAAATAAGCAAATAATAATTATTTGTTTATTTTAGGTCCTTTTTTTTATTTTTTATAATAATATTTTAATCATAGAAAGGAAAGGAGAAGTTTGTATGAATTATAAAGATACAGCTGTAAAAATAATAAAGTATGTAGGTGGTAAAGAAAATATCTCGCATTTTGAAAAATGTTCTACAAGATTAAGGTTTACTCTAAAAGATGATTCAAAAGTTGATGTTAAAAATCTTGAAAGAATCTCTGGAGTAATGGGAGTAAGAATGACAGCCCAATGTCAAGTAATAATAGGAAATGAAGTTATTGAAGTTTATAACGAAGTAATAAAAATTATAGGAGATATAAATAAATCAGTATCATCATCTGAAAAAAAAAGAAAATTAGGAACTGTTATTCTTGATTTTATTGTAGGAGTATTTCAGCCACTTGTTCCTGCAATAGCTGGAGGAGGAGTTCTAAAATCATTACTTCTTGTTCTTTCACTTTTTAATATACTTGATTCTGGAAGTAACACATATAAAATATTAAATATGATAGGAGATGCTCCATTATATTTTTTGCCAATACTTGTTGCAATAACAACGGCATCAAAACTCAAAGTAAATCATTTGGTTGCTTTATCTGCAGTTGGAGCATTACTTTTACCTAATATGGGATCTATGCTTAAAAATGGAGAATTATTTGGGTTTGGTCTTCAAAATATAGCGTATGCATATCAAATTTTTCCAGCAATATTGACAGTATTCTTCTACGCATTTATGGAAAAAACATTTACAAAAATTTCACCTAAAGCAATAAGAATATTTTTTGTACCTATGATGTCACTCGTAATAACAGTGCCTGTATCACTTTTGATTTTAGGCCCATTAGGATATAATATAGGTCAAGGTTTTGCAGCTATAATTCTTTTTATTTTTGGGAAAGTAGGATGGATAGCAACAGCACTTCTTGCAGCAGTATTACCTTTTATGGTTGCAACAGGCATGCACAAAGCAATGATTCCTTATGCAGTTGCAACCATGGGAGAACTTGGAAAAGAAATTCTTTATTTACCAGCATCGCTTGCTCATAATATATCTGAAAGTGGAACATGTTTTGCAATAGCCATAAAAGCAAAAGATAAAAATGTTAAATCTACTGCAATTTCAGCTGCAATTTCAGCACTTTTTGGTATAACAGAACCAGCACTTTATGGAGTTACCCTTCAAAACAAAAAAGCATTGGGAAGTGTTATGATAGGATCACTCATAGGAGGTGCATTTATAGGTATAACAGGAGTTGAAGCTTTTGTTCTCGTTGGTCCTGGACTTGCAAGTATGACAATGTATGTTTCTGAAAAAGCACCTATGAATATAGTATATGCAATAATAGGTTTTGCAGTTTCATTTTTAATTGCTTTTGTAAGTGCTCTTTTTATTTGGAAAGAAGAAGAAATAAATTCTGAAGAATTAAGTGACTTAAAAGAAGAAATTTTAAAAACACCTGTAATAGGTGAAACTATTTCTATTTCAGACGTAAAAGATGATGTTTTTTCTGCTAAAATTGTAGGAGACGGAATAGCTATAATTCCAGAAAATGGAGAAATATATGCTCCTACAGATGCAAAAATAAAGACCCTTTTTGAAACAAATCATGCAATAGGAATGAAAACACATAATGGTGCAGAACTTTTAATACATGTTGGTATAGATACAGTTAAATTAGAAGGAAGATATTTTGAACCTCTTGTTAAAATAGGAGATGAAGTAAAAAAAGGAGATCTTCTTTTAAAAGTAGATTTTGAAAAAATAAAAAAAGAAGGATTTGATCCTGTAACTGTTATGGTGATAACTAATAGTGATGAATTTGATATAAAAACACTTAAAATGTCAAAAATAAATAAAAATGATGATTTATTACTTGTCACACCGAAAGGAGTGAAATCATGAGTAAAGGATTTTCTAAAGAATTCCTTTGGGGAGGAGCTATAGCAGCAAATCAATCAGAGGGTGCCTGGGATGAAGATGGAAAAGGAATGTCAGTTGCAGATGTTATAAAATTTCACTCAAAGATCTATGTTAAAGATTATAAAAAACAAATGGAAATAACCTCTCAACAAATAGAAGAAGCAATTAAAGATAAAAGCGAAAAAAAATATCCTAAAAGAAGAGGAATAGATTTTTATCATAAATATAAAGAAGATCTCGCACTTTTTGCAGAAATGGGGTTCAAAACACTTAGAGTTTCAATAGCTTGGAGTAGAATATTTCCAACAGGTGAAGAAGAAAAACCTAATGAAAAAGGGCTTGAATTTTATGAAGAACTTTTCACTGAAATGAAAAGATTGAAGATAGAACCAATAGTAACACTTTCACATTATGAAATGCCACTTGAATTAAGTGTAAAATATAATGGGTGGGAAGATAGAAAAATAATAAATCTTTTTGTAAAATATTCAAAAACATGTTTCAAAAGATACAAAAATCTTGTAAAATATTGGCTCACATTCAATGAAATAGATAGTATAGAAAGACATCCTTTTATAACAGCAGGTATTATACCTGAACAATGTAAAAATATAAAACAATCAATATATCAAGCATTCCATCATCAGTTTATAGCCTCAGCTCTTGTTACACAAGAATGTCATAAAATAATACCAGAAAGTCAGGTCGGATGTATGCTTACAAAACTTACGACATATCCGAATACATGCAATCCTGAAGATGTTGAAAAAACACTTATTAAAAATCTTTTGAATTATTTTCCAGCAGATGTTCAAGTATTTGGAGAATACCCTGTAATCATACAAAACATGCTTGAAAAAGAAAATATAATAATAAAAAAAGAAAGTGGAGATGAAGATATACTAAAAAACAATACAGTTGATTTTGTATCATTTAGTTATTATATGTCACTTACAGAATCAGCAAATGAAAATTCTGAAAAAACTGCAGGTAATACTATTTTTGGAGTAAAAAATCCATACCTTCCTTCAACAGAATGGGGATGGCAAATAGACCCAAAGGGATTAAAAATATCTTTATTGGAGCTCTATGACAGATATAAAAAACCTCTTATAATAGTTGAAAATGGTATGGGAGCTGTAGATAAAGTTGAAACCGATGGTAAAATACATGATGATTATAGAAAAGAATATTTCAAAAAACATTTCGAACAAATGAAAGAAGCTATTGAAATGGGAGTTGAACTTTTTGGATATACGAGTTGGGCTCCCATAGATATAATAAGTGCTGGAACATCTCAAATGTCAAAAAGATATGGTTTTATATATGTTGACCAGGATGACTATGGGAATGGAACACTTAAAAGAATAAAAAAAGATTCTTTTTATTGGTATAAAAAAGTAATAGAAAGTAATGGAGAAGATTTGGAATAGTCTGACATCTCAATAGGGAAGGTGTTTGCTATGATAAAAATAAAAAAAGTTTTAAATTCAAGTGTAGTACTTGTAAGTAATGAAAAACAAAAAGAATATATTTTATTAGGAAAAGGAATAGGTTATGGTAAAAAATCAGGTTCTAAAGTTGAAGAATCAGAAGCAGATCAAATATTTATACCTATTGACAATCTAAGAACAAAAGAAATAATTGACTTTTTTGGAAATATTCCCTCTGTATATATAAATATTACTCAAAAAGTAGTAAAATTTGCTGAAGAAAAATTAAAAACCAAACTTAATACAGGAATTTATATAACTCTTATGGATCACTTAAATTTTGCTGTTGAGCGTTATAATAAAAAAATGATAATAAAAAATAGAGTTTATTGGGAAATAAAAAATTATTATCCAAGTGAATTTGAAATAGGGATATTTACGTTAGAATTATTAGACAAAGAGTTTAATATAAAAATGCCATTTGAAGAAGCTGCAAATATAGCTTTTCATATAATAAATGCACAGGGAGAATATCAAGAAAATCGAGATGGAATGATGTATGCCGAAATGATATCTGGTATAACGAATATTGTGAAATATAATTTGAATTCTGATATAGATAGCAAAAATATTCATTATATAAGATTTATAACTCATGTAAAATTTTTCGTTGAAAGATTTTTTGCAAATAAAATGTTAAAAGATAAAGATAAAACTCTTTTTAAACAAATATCTGAATCCTATCCTAAATCTATGGAAATATCATTCAAAATTAAAGAATATATAGAAAAAAAATATGATAAAGAAATGTCTAAAGATGAACTTACATATCTCGCAATACACATACATAGGCTAATAATGGCTAATAAATAAATCAATATATGTATATAAATCTTCTTAAAAGGAGAATCTAAATTGGAAAATAAAGGCTTAATACATATTTATTATGGAGATGGAAAAGGTAAAACAACAGCAGCTTTAGGATTGGCTATAAGAGCATTAGGAGCTGGATTATCAGTTGGTATAGTTCAGTTTATGAAAGGCTATCCATACTCCGAAGTTTCAATATTAGAAAATTTAGACAAAATAAAATTGATCCAAACGGGAAGACCAGATTATATATATAAAGGTAAAGAAACTAAAAAAGATGTAGAAGAAGCAAACAGAGGAATAAAAGAAGCTAAAAAAATGATCTATGAAGAAATGAGAGATTTAGTTATACTCGACGAAATATCTGTGGCAATAGAATATAATCTAATAAAAGAAATAGAATTATTAAATATAATAGATAAAAAACCAGAAAATACAGAATTAATTATAACAGGTAGAAATCCATCAAAAAATATACTAAAAAAAGGAGATTATCTATCTGAAATTAAATCTATAAAACATCCATATGAAAAAGGAATACTTTCAAGAAAAGGAATAGACCATTAAAAAAGCTCGCTTTTGCGAGCTTTTTTAATAACATATTATATATTTGGTACTAAATTAATTATTTATGTATAACTAATCAATTTAAAATCATTATTCTTATATTTTGATTTTAAAAAATTAGCTGACAAATTTTCTTGATTTAATCTTTTTGTAAAAAATATTTCACGAATTTTTATTAATATAACTATAGACAGATAAAATTCCAAAGTCCTGTATAATATCGTTTTTAGGAGGAAATATACATGAACAATCAAATAAAATGGAATTGTCCAAGTGGAGAAATAATAGGTTGGAAAGATGAAGGTGTTTTAAGGGCAACAGGGATAAAATATGCGAATGCGAATAGATTTGAAAAACCAAAAGTTATTTCAAATTATAAAGAGGTAATACTTGCGAATAAATGGTCACCTTTTTGTCCACAAAACGAGGATACATTAACTATTGATCAGTTTAAAATAAATTTAACCAGACCTGTTGAAATGGATGAAAATTGTCAGTATTTATCAGTAACAATACCTGATGCTGATAATAAAAACAAAAAATTACCGGTTATGGTTTGGATTCATGGAGGATCTTATGTGAGTGGGGGCGGAGATTATGAAATATATGATCCTAAACAATTTGTAATAGATCATAATGTTATTGTTGTTTCTATAACATATAGACTTGGTATATTCGGCTATTTAGGAGATGGCGTAAATAAACCAGCTAACTTAGGTCTTTTAGATCAAATAGAAGCTTTAAAATGGATTAAATCTAATATTATAGGCTTTGGAGGTGATCCAAATAATATTACTTTATTTGGAGAATCTGCTGGTGGTGATTCAGTTGCACATCTTTTGATTTCTGAAGGAACTGAAGATTTATTTAACAGGGCTATAATAGAAAGTGCTCCATTTGGTATTATGAAAAAGAGACAAAAGATGACAATGGATATGTTAGAATTAACTAAAGGAATAACTAAAGATACATCTGTTGAAGAAATAATTACTTTACAAAAGGAAATACCTTCAAAGTTGTCAGACCATGGCCTTAAAGGAAATATGCCTTTTGGAGTTCAGTATGGATATTATCCTTTACCATCAGAAGATGAATTAGTAGATTCTTGGAAAAAAGCATCTGATTCATTTGACATAATGGTAGGCTATAATTATAGAGAGATTTCAACATTTGCCGATATAATTCCTTTTATGATTAAAAATAAAAAAATTCCATTGATAGGAAATTTGATAAACGAAATTGTAATAGATATTTTGACTTATCTAATATACAAAAAAGATGCAAAACGATTTTTTAATATAATAAAAAATGGAAATAAAAATACTTATTTGTATGAATTCACATGGAAAATTCCTAAAAATAAATTATCTGGTGGACATACAAGTGAATTAATAATGTTATTTGAGAATAAAGAAATTTGGCAAAATTCTAAATTTTTAGAAGGTATGACTTGGGAAGATTTTCATAAAAAAGCTAAAATCTTAAAAAATATATGGTTTGAATATGCCAACAAAGGAATCATAAATACTGGAGAATTTGGAGAAATAATAAAAATAATAAATTAAAAACTATAGGGGGTGTAAAGTGAATATATTTGATAATTTTTTGATTTCTGATTTACCAATTGTTTTGAGAGAAGATTCTCTATTAAAACGTTATTATGATCTTATTCCATTATCAAATAAATTATGTAAAGCAATATATGATTATGGTATTAAAGATACGAATTCTTTTTTTGAAAAAATAGAATCTGTATCTGAATTAAAAAAAATAGTAAATAAAACAAATATTGCCAGTGAATATTTTTTATTATTAAGAAATATGTTGTTTTTTTATAGATTTAGAACTGTAAAATTAAAAAAAATAAATTCTTTCGATAAAAAATATATTAGTAAATTAGAATCAATCAACATAAAAGATACAGGTTCATTAATTATTGAATGTAAAACTCAAGAAAATAAAGAAAAACTTTCAAATCGCTTAGAAATACCTGTAGAAAAAATAAATAAATTGGCAAATATTGCTGATATTATGAGATTACCGGGAGTAAAAGATATTCGAGCAACCCTTTATTTTGATTCTGGATTTGATACTTTAGAAAAAATATCAAAACAAGATCCATTGGAAATGAAGAATAAAATTAACGAATATATTAAAGATAAAAATATATCTAAATCTCCCCCATTTCCAAAAGAAATAACAACACAAATAACATGGGCAAAAATATATCCGAGAATAATAAATTAAAAAATCTATAAGATAAAATTTCTAATTCTATATGTATTTTACATAGACTTTTACAGATTTATTCTTTTAGAAAAAATTAGAAGTTTTATCTTCTTTAATTCCCCAAAAATCTTTCATTAGCCATCTAGGGTTATTACTTTTAAATACAATTATTGAATCTAAATCTTTTCTTATATATCTATTTAATTCTGAGTGAAGTTTTTCAAGTTGAGCTTTATCTATTTCACCCTCAAATACAGATTTTTGTACATGATTTAAATATTTTTTGCATATTTTAAATGAATTATTTAATATTCTTTGACCTTTTTTATTGTCTTCTTCAATATTTATGTCATAAATTAATATTATATACAATATTTATCACCACCATATTTTAAAACCTTCATATTTTTTTTCTTCTATTATATGTTTTTCTAATTTGTAGCATTCTAGTCTGATTAATTTTCTATATGATACTTTTTTATTAAGTTTTTTATGTTTTATTGTTTGTTTTAATCTTTCATCAAATTCTTTCAATATAATTTTTTTTGAAGAATCTTTTAATATTATATGATTAAATTCTTCTATAAAAGATTCATGAGTTATCATATTTTTATTTAATAAAGAAAATATTAATCTATCTCCTATAATAGGTTTGAATATTTCTGAAATATCTAAACTTAAGCTAAATCTTCTTTCGGAGGGAGAGTGTAAAAAACTTATGGTAGGATCTAAATGAGTATGATATATTTCGGTTAAAGTTGTAGTATATATTAAAGAATTGATAAATGATATTAATGAATTTATCCAATTTTTTGGAGGGTGTTTTTCTCTTTTATGAAAGTTTATATTTTGGTTTATGAAAAAATTCCAAGTAGAATAATATATTTTTCTTATATTACCCTCTATTCCCATTAATTCTTCAATTGAATTAACTTTGTTTAATTTATTTCTTAATAGTTCTATATCTTTTATTTGTGTTTCTAAATTAACTTCTTTTCTATTGTAATATTTTAAATTTCTACTTATATTAAAACTTGCAGAATCTATAAATTCTTTTGCAATTAATAATCTTTTTTGAAAATTTAAATGACTAACAGCTTGTTTTAAGTGTACATCTCCAGATAATAAACTTTCTCTAGGATAAAAACTGCCAGAATAATATCCGTAATAATTGAAAAAATGTACAGTTATGTTATTTTGAAATAAAAAATTAGTAAGTTTTGAATTAAAGGATATTTCTCCAAAAACATATATTTGATTTACGTCTTCTACTGGTATATATTTTGATGTTTTGTCGTTTTTTATAATTAATGAATTATCTCTTCGTTTTAATTCTCCGTTAGAAAATAAATAATAAGATCTTTTCATAAAATCACCTCTTATACATAGCAATATTCATAATATGCACATTTTTTACATATTTTATTATCTATTACATTAGGTATTTTTTTATCATTTATTATTTTATATATTTCATCTATTTGTTTTTCTATTATAATATCATCATTTTTATCTAAATGTACTTCTTTTCTTATATATAACTTTGGATATTCTAATATACCTTTTATATCATCTAAACCATATTCTTTTAATATGTACAAATAATATTTGATTTGCATGATATTAGCTTCTTCGAATGAATTGCTTTTTTTTATTTCATGTATTGTTTTATTCTTTTTTATATAATCTATATTTATGTTGTCTATCATATAATTCTTTTTTTGAGAACTATATGACTCTTCTTCTATCACTTTACCTATTTTCACATCAATATTTTCATCTTCGAAGTTTAAATTATGAGAAAAAAGCCAAAGTTTTCTTTTGCAGATATTAAAGTAATATATATGCATTCCAGATAACTTTTTTATTTTTTATCACCACCTTGAATTTTTCTAATAGAATATTTTTATTTTAGATGTTTATTGAATTAATTTATATAAATATGATAAAATTAAAATAAGGTTTTTTTAACATTTTATTTATGTCAAATATCTAAAAAAAAATAATCATTTACATTTTAATAAAATTATACTATTATTAAAAGAAAATTCAAAACGAAAGTGAGGCGAAGAAATATATTTAGAAAGGGTATAGGAAGGTATTTAGAAAATAAAGAGGAAAATAATTTTATTTGAAAATCTGTCGACCTCAACTAATCAAATAAACACCTAAGATAGACAGATTCTAAAAATGGCTAATAATAATAAAAATTTTCTTATGTAAATTTTGTTAAAGATTGAATGTGTGGTTTTTTATCAGTTAGACAGATTATAAGGTTATAAATGAGAAATAATAGGCATTTAAATTTGGCGCATAATAATCAAACCATATTGGAATATAAATAAAGAAAGATATTAAAAGTAGCTACGACGCCATTAAATAATAATCAAACCATATTGGAATATAAATGATGGGTTGGTGATTAGATGACAAAAGAAGAATTTTATAATAATCAAACCATATTGGAATATAAATTTTATTAAGACATTTAATTATCATACTTATATTAATATAATAATCAAACCATATTGGAATATAAATAACACTTAAGAATATCAATTCAACAGGTTCATTTTTATAATAATCAAACCATATTGGAATATAAATGCTGTTTTTTCTAAAGAATCTTGATACATTTTAAGTAATAATAATCAAACCATATTGGAATATAAATTATTTTTTCTTGTTGTTCTTGGATTCTTTGTGCCATATAATAATCAAACCATATTGGAATATAAATTAGTAAATTTCATAATTTCACCCTCTTTCAAAAACGATAATAATCAAACCATATTGGAATATAAATAAAGTTCAGAAAATGATGATGTTCATTTGGATGTATATAATAATCAAACCATATTGGAATATAAATACTGGTAAGGTCTTACGTGTATATTTTTTTCAGCAAAATAATAATCAAACCATATTGGAATATAAATGATTAATTGATAAAGAAACAGCTATAAACAAAATATCATAATAATCAAACCATATTGGAATATAAATACTCTTACAATGAAAAATCCTTGGTCTTTTAACATCATAATAATCAAACCATATTGGAATATAAATGCTACTTTCGAGCTATTTAGTTTATTATTTATAGCTATAATAATCAAACCATATTGGAATATAAATTTTTTACAACCTCAGTCTACTGACTTTAGCAAAGGTATAATAATCAAACCATATTGGAATATAAATAAAACAAGTGCAGAAATTTTAAAGCATGTTGATTTAATAATAATCAAACCATATTGGAATATAAATCAGTGTTAGTCAAGCTTTTGATAATAGTTGGCAAGTAATAATAATCAAACCATATTGGAATATAAATCATTTCAGTTAAATTATATCAAAAAAGACAAAAAATATAATAATCAAACCATATTGGAATATAAATGTTGGCAATTTTACAGGAAGTTATAATCACAATGAAATAATAATCAAACCATATTGGAATATAAATGTAGGAACTTTCACTGGGAGTTATAATCACAATGAAATAATAATCAAACCATATTGGAATATAAATTTTTTCTGGAGTAATGAATTTCATTTCTTGAAGTTTATAATAATCAAACCATATTGGAATATAAATACAATTGGATGTAGTTTGTTTTTATTATAAAACGTTATAATAATCAAACCATATTGGAATATAAATTTGAATTATAAGGTGTCTGAACGGGCTTTCATGAAAAATAATAATCAAACCATATTGGAATATAAATAAAGAATTTAAAAATTAAGAATTAAAATGAAAGTAAATAATAATCAAACCATATTGGAATATAAATAGAACTTCTAAAGGAATAATAGAAGTTTTAGACATTATAATAATCAAACCATATTGGAATATAAATATTTATAATATAGTAAGTTATAGAAAGTTTGTTAATAATAATAATCAAACCATATTGGAATATAAATAGAACTTCTAAAGGAATAATAGAAGTTTTAGACATTATAATAATCAAACCATATTGGAATATAAATATTTATAATATAGTAAGTTATAGAAAGTTTGTTAATAATAATAATCAAACCATATTGGAATATAAATCCTTACATATCCGTTTTTTAAATATTCAAGATGTTTATAATAATCAAACCATATTGGAATATAAATAGAACTTCTAAAGGAATAATAGAAGTTTTAGACATTATAATAATCAAACCATATTGGAATATAAATATTTATAATATAGTAAGTTATAGAAAGTTTGTTAATAATAATAATCAAACCATATTGGAATATAAATTTCTTTTGCTGAAAGTTTTAAAGGAAAAGTTTATTTATAATAATCAAACCATATTGGAATATAAATGAGGGAGCTATTTGGTATAATCCAAATAACGATAGTATAATAATCAAACCATATTGGAATATAAATGAATTATTAGAATTTACTGAAATGAAAGATACTGATATAATAATCAAACCATATTGGAATATAAATTATGGTGGAAGAATAAGAGTACAGGATATATTTTATATAATAATCAAACCATATTGGAATATAAATTTTGATTTATATGATGTAATATTTACAGATGAATTGATAATAATCAAACCATATTGGAATATAAATAATAAATAAGTAGTATTTTCTAACTTATTCATGACGATAATAATCAAACCATATTGGAATATAAATTTATTATATGATCCAGCATTTTTATATCTAGAATTATAATAATCAAACCATATTGGAATATAAATGTGGTAGTCATTCCACAGGTCAAAATATTTTTCTTCATAATAATCAAACCATAGTGGAATAAAGATGAAACCGATGGTTTCATAACGGGATTGAAAATCCCTTTGGTAGGGAGATTTAAAGAACAAAATCTCGACGGTGCAAGCATCTTTAGCACGAATCAAAGATTCTTTAGCAAGTACAAGAAATGTATTTAGCCAAAGGAGTGAAACTCCGTGCTAAAGTGAAGTGAAACGAAACGTCATGAAAGATGCAGTATATCTTTCATATTCATCGTATGCCTTAGCATAAAATTCATCAGTGTGATTACATACGTATTAATCAATATGACGGATTTACCGTCATTAAATCAATAGTTTGATATTTTCGTTTGGGGTTAAAGATCATATGATATACTTAATTATTAAATGAATAATTTATAATAATCAAATTATATAGGACTTGAAATATAAATTAAGAAGTATTTATAGCAATTTGTTTTGAAAATATTTTTATTTTTTTATGTATATAAGTTTTATAGTTTTTATTGTCAATACTTTTATTGAAGTTATAATTTTTATTTTTCTTACTTATTAAAAAACATATTATATATTTTATTTATTTATTGTTAACTTATTTTGTTTTTGATTATTTTGTATATTTTAAGTTATAGATAATTAAATTTATGATAAAATTAATTATATAATGCATTAGAGATTGATACATATTTGCTTTTTGTTGAAAATAATCAAATAAAAGAAAATTAAGGAGTTTTTTTGATATGCCGATGAATAGATCATATTACTTTAATTATATTGAAAATAAATTACAAGTTTTATCTAATAGTGTTGCAACTAGAGGTAAGTTGAATGTTTTAGATTATAATATTTATTCAGAGACATTTTTTGCAAATTTATTAAATATGATTTTTAATTTTAATTTAGAAAATATGAATACTTTTAAACAAAATATCGAAGGTATAGATTTGATAGATAATGAAAACAAAATTATTGCTCAGGTTTCTTCTACAAGTACAAAACAAAAAATTGAAAAATCTTTAGAAAAAGAAATTTTTAATAATTATCCGGGGTATAGATTTTATTTTATATCAATTGCAAGAGAAGCGGAAAATTTAAGAAAAATGAAATATAAGAATCCAAATAATGTTTTATTTAATCCAAAAGAAGATATTATTGATGTAAAATCTATTTTAGATAATGTATTGAACATGCATATTGATAAACAAAAGGCATTTTTTGAATTTATAAAAAAAGAGTTGGGAGAGGAGCCGGATATATTTAAAGTCGATACAAATTTAGCTACAATTATAAATATTTTAGCCTCTGAAAAATTGAGTGAAATCGAGGAATATTCAGATAATAGCTTTGAGATTAATAGAAAAATAGAATTTAATTCTTTGGAAAGTGTTAGGGAAACAATTGATGATTATAAGATTTTTTATATTAAACTTGATGAAAAATATACTGAATTTGATAAAATAGGAGCAAATAAAAGTTTTTCAGTTTTACAGGCAATTAGGAAGCAATATGTATTGTTGCAGAATAAAGAAGAAATTTCAGAAATTATTTTTTTTAATATAATTGATAATGTGATAGATATTATATTAAAAAGCAACAATTATGTTGAGATTCCTTATGAAGAATTAGAAATGTGTGTTCAGATTTTAGTTGTTGATGCTTTTATAAGGTGTAAAATCTTTAAGAATCCGGAGGGATATAATCATGTTGTTACCAGATAATATACATCCGGATCTTAGTATTTATTATAATGGTTCTATACTTTTAATGGAATTAAAAATTAAAGAAAAACAAAAAATAATAGATTTATATCAAAATGTAAAAAATAGGGTAGATATGTCTTTTCCAATTTTTATATTATGTTTGGACTGGTTATATTTAATTGATGCAGCAAAAATAGATGAAAATGGATGTGTGGAATTATGTTCATAAAAAATTTGAAAATATCAAAAGAAAATGAAATTATTAGAGAACTGAAATTTCAAGCGGGGTTAAATTTAATTATAGATAAAACACCAGCAAATGTAGAACAATTAACCGGGAATAATGTTGGTAAGACTACAGTTTTAAAATTAATAGATTTTTGTTTGGGAGCAAAACCAAAGGTTATATATTCAGATACGGAAAATAAAAAAGAAGAATATAAGTTAGTTAAAGACTACCTAATTGATAATGAAATTTTGGTGACTCTAGTTTTAGTTGAAGATTTATCTAATGAAGATTCTATACAAATTAAAATTGAAAGAAATTTTCTTTCCAGAAAGAAAGCCATTAGACGAATAAATGACAAAGATATATTAGAACAGGATTTTGAAGATGAATTACAGAGGCTTATTATACCTCAACAAAAATCGGATAAACCAACATTCAGGCAGATAATATCTCATAATATAAGGTATAAAGATGAAAATATCAATAATACATTAAAAACGTTAAATAAATATACATCCGATGTTGAATACGAAGCATTATACTTATTTTTATTGGGGTGTAAATTCGAAGATGGATCAAAAAAACAATCATTATTAACTAAGATGGATCAAGAAAAAACTTTTAAACAAAGGCTTGAAAAAAAAGAAACAAAATCAGCTTATGAAATGTTATTATCAATTATTGAAGATGAAATCGATGATTTAAATAAAAGAAAATCGAATTTAAATTTAAACGAAAATTTTGAACAGGATTTAGAGGAGTTAAATTTTATTAAATACAGAATTAATAAAAGTAGTTCTGAAATTAGTAAATTAAAAATAAGAGAAAATCTTATAGAAGAAGCTGAGTTGGAGATGAAGCAAAATATTTCAAAAATTGATTTAAGACAACTTGAAATAATTTATAAGGAAGCAACGAAGAATATTTCGGGTATACAGAAGAAATTTGAAGATCTAGTTGCATATCATAATAAAATGTTAGTTGAAAAAACCAAATTTATTACTGCTGAATTACCTTTATTAAAAGAGAAAATAAAACAAGAAGAAATGAAATTAACAGAGCTATTAAAAAAAGAGAAAGAGTTATCAGAAAAAATTGCAAAAAGTGATTCTTTTGAAGAACTTGAAAAAATTATTCGAGAATTAAATAAAAAACATGCATTAAAAGGTGAATATGAAAGTTCTATTACACAATTTGAAGAGGTTGAAATTAATATTAATGAATTGAATAAAAAGATAGAAGAAATTGATAATTTACTTTTTTCCGGTGATTTTGAAGAGGTAATAAAAGTTCAAGTGAAAAAATTTAATAAATATTTTTCAGATATTTCTTATAAACTGTATGGAGAAAAATATGCTTTAAAATACGATAAGATAAAAAACAAGAAAAATCAACTAATTTATAAATTTAGCGCTTTTAATACTAATCTTAGTTCAGGAAAAAAACAAGGTGAGATTTTGTGTTTTGATTTAGCATATGTTTTATTTGCCGATGAAGAAAGAATACCTTGTTTACATTTTTTATTAAACGATAAAAAAGAATTGATGCATGATAATCAATTAATTGAAGTTTCAAAATTTGTGAAAGAAAAAAATATTCAGCTTGTAGTATCTATTTTAAAAGATAAATTACCAACCGAACTCTTAGATAGTGGCAATATAGTGGTAGAGCTTTCTCAAGAAAGTAAATTATTTAAAATTGAAGAAAGTGAATGAGCGGATATTGAAATAATTATTACGCTTTTCAATATAAATAAATTATCTGTCGTAAATGAATTGAGCTAAATACAAAAATTAATAAAATTTTATATAAAAAAGGATGCTAGATTTTTAAATTTTAAAAGAATCAAGCATCCAAAGTTTTTCTGAAATCTATAATAGTTATAAAATATTTAAGGTTTGAATGTATTGAACAAAGCATTCATAAGGTCATTTTCTCCATAGTTATCAATACGTGAATATACTTTATATCGTTGTATGTTTTTTTAATTTTATAAATATATTTCAAGTTTCTATCGCTATGAAATACAGGTTTAACCTTTAGATATTTCTATATATACTTAAAGAAAAGAAAACTGATGTGAAATTTTGACTAATCATTTAGAATTCTAAACTATGAATTGTTATTTTTTATAGCTTTATTATTTAAAGTATAAACATTTATTCCAGAAATTGATGTAAAATCACTATCATCTGAAATAACATTCAATAATTTTTTACTTTTAATAAAAGATAAAATTGCATGATCATATACATCACATTTATGAGTAGACATTTCGTTGATATATTCCAGTAAATTATTATTTGTAAAATTTATATCTTTTATAGTGTATAAATTTTTAATTTCTTTATAAATTGCATTTAATGTTTTTTTTAATTTATTTCTTTCAACTTCTATGTTACGGTAATCTTTTAATTTTAAAGAGGGGTTATTATTATTTTTTTTATAAAGTTTATATTCTGTCATTTCAATTCTATAAAACAACTCTGATAAATTTATCGAAGATGTAAATAAATTCTTATTTTTTTCTATAAATTGTTCAATAAATTCGGGATATTTCTTTTGATATTCAGCAATTTTTATATTATTATAATTATATTTTGCAAAAGCATAATGATACCAGAATAAAACATTTGTATCAATAAAGAAATCATTTTCGTTTAGATATTTAAAATCAATATTATTAAGATTATAAACACATGAATTTAACATAATGAACACCTTACTCTTCTAAATCTTTGAAAAAGTTTTCTACTCGAACTTTTTCATCGGAATTCATTTTTGACTGTTTTATTGCATTTTCCACTGATTTACTATATAACTCATTACCTAATTCTGTTAAATTAGTTACTTCTATTAATGAATTATATTTTTCGATGCCGTATTTCAAAATATATGTTCCAAAAACATAATTAAAAAAACTTGTTGCAAACTTTGTTATTCCATAAAAATCAAATAAAGTTTTTTCATTATTATTGTATGCTTCTTCAACAAAATTTTTAATTTTATTACCAGATAGTTCTGAAAGGCATAATTTTGTATAGTTAATTACAATTATCGTTTTCAAAATTATCTACCTCCTTTTATATCATATATTATAGTATCTTTCTAAATTCTAAAAACGTTTATTTAAAGTAATTTTAAACGATGTTAAAAGGGATATTTACCTCCATAGGTTATAATTAAATTGT
>NZ_QGGI01000015.1 GCF_003148465.1 Oceanotoga teriensis | reverse complement strand
TAACTACTACCATATTTTATGTTTATTAATTTTTTAATAAATAAAATTTCTTTCATTATTTATTATCTTTTATATTTTTTTGTTTTTTTTAATTTCTATGAATTATCATGAAATATTCACTTAAGCGTATTTTATAGAGGGAGGTATTAATATGAATAGTCCTGACAGAGTAGTAGACTTAAAAATTTCCATTGATAAAAAGATTTATTTTTTAAGAGAATTAAAAAGAATTCATGATATTAGAGAAAAGGATTCAAGAGCTTTAGATGTGATAATTGCTGAGGATTTGGAATCTGATTATCCGGAGGATTGGTATTCAACTATGCATATTTGTAAAACACCCATCAAAAGCGAAAAAATTAATGATATTAAAATAAGTGTTCATAATATGTATTTAAACAGTGGTAAAAAATCCGATATTTTATGGTGTATATTTGATGATTCAAATGATTTATTGAATTATATTGGCATATTGGAAAACAAATGAGGATGCTATAGCATCCTCATTTGTTTATTAAATTCGATACAAATTTTATTATTTTTTCATTTTTGTATACTAATTCATGATGAAGATTTTCATCTTGAAAATCAGAATATACATTTGTTTCTCCGCCATTTTTTTGACTATATACTGGTACAGCTCCATCATTTTTTATAAATCGATCATCCATTTGTGAAATTTCACCCATCATTTTCAAAGAATTGTATGTGAAATTGAAAGCCGGATCATCTATGAAATCTTTTATGTCTGAGAATAAATAATAAGTTTTATCTTTGTAAAAATTATTTTTTTGTAATTGTATTATATTTTCATTGTAATTCAATACATCTAATTCTTTAAAAAGATTTTTATTAATATTTTTTATATATTCTTCATTTGAAAATCTTATTGATATACCACCTTTAAAAGGATCTAATATTCCATTCATGGTTAAAAGAGCTGGAAAGAATATTGGATATTCTTCGAGTACTTCTTTTATATATATTTCTATGTCTACCTTTTCTTTTTGAATTAATGATAAAGAAAGTTTTGAAAGTATATCAAATGTTTTTATAATTGTTTCGTCTACTTTTAAAGTTTTTTCATATAATCTACTATCAAACAATTGTGGGACATTTTGTAAAGGTGAACCAAGATTTACTCCATTTAGCATTATTATTTTTTTGATATTTTTATATTCATAATTATTCAATGCTTTCAATGTTACTAAAGCTCCCATACTATGGGATATAAAATATACTTCTTCATATTCTTTCATATTCATTTTTTCTAATTCTTTATAAAGATCATTTCCAAATTCTTCATAAGTTTTTGTATGGGTATCATATATATATTCATAATAATCATATTCTTTTTTTAAATCTTTTTCAAAGACCCTATACCATTCATTCCATGTTTCAAATCTTTTATAGCTTCTCCATGGATATGTTTTTAAATCATTTATAGTTTCATCTACATATATGGGCTGCAATCCATGTATAAAAAATATCGCTTTTTTATTTTTTTGTTTTGAATAATCTATTTCTCTATAAGAGTTGGTAACAAAAGGTAATGTTATGTTTAATGGTTGCTCTTTTCTTTTTATTATCAATGTATTTGATTTATATTTCATTTTATAGAGTTCATTATAATCTTCTATTTTTTTTGTATCTTTTATATCTATTATAATTTGAATTGTATATATATCTTTTAATAAAAGTACTGGATCATATATATCTAAAATTGAAGGAAAAATGCCATAATAATCACTTTTAGTTAATTCTTTACTTATTATTGGATAATATTTTTTTGTATTAACATAATTCAAATTATTAAAAAGTCTTACCCTTGAGTTTATTTTTATAAAATTTTCATTTTTTAATCTTTCATTCTTTATGGCTAATGGTATGAATACTTCATCGATATTTGCATTTTCATCTGGATAATAATTTATATATATTTCATTGTCTTGTATTTTTATAATTGTTTTGAATCCCATTATATTAGAATTTTTAAATAATTTTAATTCTGTATCTTTATATTTTATTATATGTTCTTTTTCATAATCATCTATTATATAATATTTAAATTCTTCACTCGATATTATACTATTTTTGTCTAATTTTATGAGATTAAAAGAATTTAATTTATCATATTCTTTTACCTTATACAAGTTTTCATCGAGCTCAACTTTTTTATTATTTATATTTAATATATAATCTTTAGAGTCATTTATATCTATAAAAAATTCTCCTTTTTTATAGATTATTTCAGATGAAAATATAATCAAATTTATAATCATTATCGATATTATTAATAAAATTTTTTTCATTTTTGTATCCCACCCATGAGTATATATTTTTTGAATACGCCTTCTATAACTTTTTCATTGGATAGTATTCCTTTATGTGTTGTATTTTCAGAGTATGTATTATCTATTTTTGGTCCTTCAACTCCTTCTATAATTTGACTCGATAAAGGTACTGCACCATCATTTTCTATATCATCATCGGTACTTCCAGTCATATCTCCAAAAGCTTTTAAGACTGCATATGAAAAATTATAGGCTATATCTCCAGATTTTTCATTGGTGGTTGAATATACTATAACTGTTTTATCGAGATATTTGTCATCTTTATTCAAATTTTTTACTAATTGATTACTTTTGAATATTTTACCTTCTGTTACTTGAGGATATAAAGTCTTTTCAAGACTCGCAAGATATTCTTCATTATCATAATTAATAGATGTTCCACCATAGAATGGATCTAACATACCAAGTTGAGAAAATACAACCGGAAAAAATACTGGATTTGATTGAAGAATTTCTTCTACTTCTTTATCTATTGTTAAATTTTCTCCATTAAAAAATGATACTATTAATTTTTTCCCTATTTCAAGTAAAGGAATCATAAAATTTGTATTTGGAACGATATTTTTTACTATTTGTGAAGAAAATAATTGTGGCAAATTTTGTAAGGGGGAACCTCTATTAACCGCATTTATAGTGACTATATTTCCTATATTATCATAATCACCTTGATTAACTGTAAATCTTGAAACAAGACCTCCCATACTATGTGAAATAAAATAAATTTCATCATAACCATTTTTTTCATCGAAGAAGTCATTTTTTGTCATTATTTCATTTAAGTCTTTTCCAAAATCTTCAACGGTTTGAGTATGAGTATCATATAAAAATTCATAAAAATCAAAGTCTTTAAATTTTTCATCATTTTCATATATATATCTAAACCATTGATTAAAATATTCAAATCTACTGTTTATTCTCCATGGAAATCCTTCTTCTGTTTTATTTTTTAAATCTATTATTTGAAGTCCATGTACAAATATTAATGCTTTTTTATTTTTTTGAAATTCTTTTTTTTCTTTATTCAATTGAAGTTCTGTTTTTCTAAAGCTTTGAGCTTTTATGGGTATTAATTCATTGAAAAACACGAGATCTTCATAAAACTTTATTTCATCAAATTCTGGTTTTACTTTCCAAAGTTCAGCAAAATGTGGCACTTCTTTTTGTTGATTATAATATAATTTTATTTCAAGGGACTGATATACTGGAAGGTTAAAAAATATTGGTGAGTATACATTAACTATAGTTGGAAAAATCTGTTCAAAATCACTATCTGTAAGAAATGTAGGTATCAATGGATAATAATTTGTTGATTTTTTGAATGCCACTGTATCAACAACTTTACTTACACTTTCGACATTCATATATCTTGGTGTATTTAAATTTATATTTTTATTGAGAGTTTTTATTCCTATTGGGAACATAAAATTATTTATAGAATAATTTTTTTCTTTAATTATTTTTTCTATTATATTTTCTTCTGGATTATAAGGTATATAATCTATTTTTACATAATTTTGATCTGTTTCTTTATCATATCCATTATAAACAAAAGTATCAAAATCTTTTATATAAGAACCTTTGTATAAAAGAATTTCTGTGTCTTTTAATTTAAATATATGATCTTCATCTTCATTTCTTATCATGAGAAATGTTAAATCGTCATTATCAAAGTTTATTCCTTCATCTGTAACAGCTCTCACTATAACTTTCGTTTGAATATTGGGCTTTACAAACATCTCTATATAATTTGTATTTGGACTGAGTATTCTCATATTATAAATTTCATCTTTTTGAATATCTTTGAATAAAACTATTATATTTTTTTGTCTTGAATTCATATTATTCCATTTTAAAGAAACTTTATCATAAGAATATTCTTCAACGGTTACATCTTGAGGCGGCATTATTTTATCTTGAGCTTGATCATTTATTTCTATGAAACTTAAAAAACTAATACTTCCAGCTATTAAAGCTATTATTATAGAAGTTAATATGACTTTTTGACTCAAATTAAAACCTCCCATTTAAAAACATATATTTAATCAATTATATATTAATTAATTAAATATATAATTAAAAAATAACTGTTTTTTGACAAAACAGTTATTTTTGATATAAATGACACATTACTTTATGTTTATTTAAATTTTCTATCATTTCTGGCTTTTTATTTTTACATATTTCCATTACATTTGGACATCTTGTATGAAAAGGACAACCTTCTGGTGGATTTAATGGATCTGGAACATCTCCCTTTAAGATTATTCTTTTCTTACCAGTTGTTTTATCTATTTTAGGAATAGCGGATAATAAAGCTTTTGTATATGGATGAAGAGGATTATTGTATAATTCTTCAACATCTGCAATTTCAACTATTTCTCCAAAATACATCACTGCTATTCTATCACTTATATAATAAACAACATTTAAATCATGTGAGATAAATATATAGGTTAGATTAAATTCATTTTGAAGTCTTTTCATCAAATTTAATATTTGTGCTTGAACAGATACATCTAAAGCCGAAACAGCTTCATCAGATATCACCAATTGAGGGTTTAACATCAAAGCATGTAATATTATTATTCTTTGTCTTTGACCCCCTGATAATTCATGAGGATATCTATTATAAAATTCTTTACTAAATCCTGCTATTTCAAGCATTTCACAAACTTTTTCTTTTCTTTTTCTTGTATTTTTATAATCATAATTTTTTAATGGTTCTTCAAGTATCCAACCTATTCGCTTTTTAGGGTTTAAAGATGAATATGGATCTTGAAATATTATTTGTATATTCCTTCTCAACTCTTTTAGATCTCTATTTTTTAATTTTAAAATATCTTTACCATTGAAGATTATTTCTCCATCAGTAGCTTGTATTAGCTTTACTATCGTTTGTCCTGTTGTAGATTTTCCACATCCAGATTCTCCTACTAAGCCAAATACTTCACCTTTTCTTACCTTAAAATTAACTCCATTTACAGCTTTTAAATATTCAGTTTTTTTGAATAGTTTTCTTTTAGGTTGTTTAAAATAAGTCTTTAAATTATTAACTTCAAGAATATAATCATTTTTCATAAGTTTCACCTCTGAATTATGCCATGAAACATCTGACTTTATGTCCATTTTTTTCTTTCAAATCAGGTAATTTAATAAAACATTTTTCTACTGAAATCGGACATCTTTCTTTAAAAGGACACCCTATAAGCCTTTGTTTAGAATCCGCTACTTTACCTTTTATGGTATTTAACTTGCTCCCTTTTTTAGATGGCTCTGGTATTGATTCCAAAAGACCTTTTGTATATGGATGTAATGTATTATTGAATAATTCTTTTGTTTCAGCTTCTTCTACTATAAAACCAGCATACATTATTATTATTCTATTAGACATTTCTTTGATCAATGCAAGATCATGAGAAATAAATAATATCGAAGATTTTTTATTTTCATTTATACCTTTTAAAAGCTCTATTATTTGTGCTTGTATAGTAACATCCAAAGCTGTTGTTGGTTCATCAGCTATTATTAAATCGGGATTATTTGCAATTGCAATTGCAATCATTATTCTCTGTCTTTGGCCTCCCGATAATTCATGTGGATATTTATTATATGTATTTTCAGGTGAGGCTAATCCTACGTTTTTCATTAATTTTATTACTTTATCTTTATTATCTTTTTTATCACCAATTCGATGAATGTTTATTATTTCTTTAATTTGATTTCCAACTTTTAAAAGTGGATTTAAAGATGACATTGGTTCTTGAAATATCATAGAAATATTTTTTCCTCTTATTTTTTTTAATTCTTTTTCTGAAAGATTTAAAAGATTTTTATCTCTATATAATATTTCACCTTTTTTTATTTGGGCATTTTTTGAAATTAGTTTTAATATTGCAAGAGATGTAACTGTTTTCCCACACCCAGACTCTCCTACAAGACCTAATATTTCACCTTTTTTTATACCAAAACTTACATCATTAACTGCAATTAGTTCTGATTTTTTTTCTTTGAAAGATATGGTTAAATTCTTTAAATCTATTATATTCTCATCCATAATTATTCCTTCTTTCTTTTATCAGAAGCATCTCTTAATCCATCTCCTAAAAAATTAAATCCTAAAACTAATAAAGTTATTAATATTCCAGGAACAAGAGCAAACCATGGTGCTCTTTCTATGTATATTTGAGATTCATTGAGCATTCTTCCCCAACTCGGATATGGTGGTTGAACTCCAAGGCCTAAATAGCTCAAAGCTGCTTCTGATAAAACAGCTGTAGAAAAACCCATAGATGCTGCTACAATTATTGGGGATATAACATTTGGAAGTATATGAACAAATATTATTCTTATAGTTTTTGCCCCAGACATTTTAGCTGTTTTAACATAATCCATAGATTTATGTTGAATAAAACCACTTCTTGCTATCCTCGCAAATGATGGTATAGATATTATTCCTATCGCTATTATGGTATTTTTAATTCCAACTCCAAAAATTGCAACATATAAAAGTGCAAATAATATTCCCGGAAAAGCCATCATTGCATCCATAATTCTCATTATTATTTCATCTACTATTCCACCAATATATCCGGAAATTGCTCCGATAAAAACTCCAAATAATAAGCCTATACCAACAGAAATTCCTCCAACAATAAAAGCCGTTTGTGAACTTTTCATAGCTCTACTCAATATATCTCTACCAAAATTATCAGTTCCAAGTATAAATTCTTTACTTGGAGAATTTAATTTTTTGTCGAGATTCATTTTAGTTATATCATATGGAGTATAAAAAATACTTATTATCATTAATATGAAAAGAGATGAAACTATAAATATTCCTATTTTTAAATATATATTTTTTTTCAATTGAATCAACACCTAATCTAATTTTATTCTTGGGTCTATAAATTTATAGACAATATCAACTAAAAAATTTATCATTACAACTATTATAGAAATATAAAAAACGAGCCCTTGTACCAAAGGAAGATCTCTCGTAGAAATCGCATTTATTAAAAGTCTTCCCATTCCAGGTATAGTAAATACTTGTTCTATAACAATACTTCCAGCAAGTACTTTAGCTATTATCATTGCCAAAATAGTTATAACTGGTATAATTGCATTTCTCAATATATGAAATATTAAAACTTGATTGGAACTTAATCCTTTTGCTAAAGCTGTTTTTGTATAGTCTTTATCTTTTTCTTCTAAAATAGAACTTTTTAAATATCTTATTACAACAGCTATATTAGGTATAGCTATAGCAAGGGCAGGTAAAAATAAAGATTTTATTGATTCTAAAGGATTTTGGGACCAAGATACATAACCTCCTGCTGTAAAAAGATTTAGTATTAATCCAAATAAATATATAAGCAATATACCAGCCCAAAAAGATGGTATAGCTAAACCTATTTGAGTTATAAATGAGATTAAAAATCCAAAAATATTATCATCATACTTAGCTGCTAAAATCCCAAGTGGAATTCCAAATATAATAATTATTATAATACTCATTATGGACAATTGAAAGGTAACAGAAAATCTTTGACCTATTATATCATTTACATCCATATCATATCTTATTGATTTTCCCATATCTCCAGTAAAAATACCGCTAACCCAGGAAATATATCTCCCGGCTAGCGGTTTATTTATATTTAATTCTTCTCTTAAGGCTTCTATTTGTGCTTGATCTGCATTTATTCCTAATTTTGCCAATACAGGATCACCCGGTATAAGTTCAAAAGCAAAAAAAGTTATAATGCTAACCAAAAAAACTGTTATTATCATAGCAAATGTTTTTCTCATAAAATACATTAAAAATCACCTATTCTACTTTATACATGGTTGAAATATCTTGTATGTATAAAGGATAAAGTTGATATCCTTGAAAATGGTCTTTTATAGCTACTATTAAATTAGGATCCATTATAAAAACTGCTGGTGCATCTGAAGTCAATATAGCTTCAGCTTTTTTATAAAGTTCAACTCTTTTATCTTCATTTATCTCTTTTCCAATATCATTCATAGTTTTATCAAATTCTTCATTATTATAATTTATAAAATTTCTTGGATAATCACTCATATATTTTTTTAAAACATCATAAGCATTAAGTTTTCCAGTAAACGCTATAACTGTAGATTGATAATCTCTAGATGTATAAACTCTGTCAAGCCATACTCCCCATTCAACTTGCTCAATGCTTGCATTTATTCCAACCTGTTTTAATTGTTCAACTATTATTTGAGCTGTATCTACATGAAATTTATAATTTGATGGAACTGTTATTATCATATCAAATCCATCTTTATATCCAGCATCATTTAACAATTCTTTTGCTTTATCTATATTCACATCATAATAATTCTCAAGATCTTCATTATAGTATTTTTTCATTGCAGGACTCATATTTGTTCCTATTTTACTTCCATAATCATTAGCAAGAGCTTTTATTATTTGATCTTTATCTACAACATGATTTATAGCTTCTCTAACTCTCTTGTCATTAAAAGGCTTTCTATTCATATTAAATGCAAATAGCTGGACAAGATTTTGAGCTCCATCTACTACATAAGAATTTTCTCCTAAAGATTCTATATACTCTGCTGATATTCTTGGATACATGTCTATTTCTCCAGCTTTGAAACTTAAAAGCGATGCTTGTTCATCTGGTATTATTCTAAATTCTATTTCATCTATTTTTGGAACATCTTTATTCCAATAATTTTCATTTTTTTCCATTATTATTTTTTGGCCTGGAATATATTCAACAAATTTAAAAGGCCCTGTTCCTATAGGTTTAGTATTTTGAAACTCATCATTATCTTTAGGTATTATAGGTTGTATAAAATTACTCAAAAAATTTGTATCCAATTCTTTTAAAAACACCTTAACAGTATCATCATCTACAATAGAAACTTTTTCAACTTTATTACTAAATTCTGTAGATAAACCATTTGAATTTTCGGTTCCTATCAACCTATCCAAAGAATATTTTATGTCTTCAACAGTCACAAGATTATTATTATGAAACTTTATCCCTTTTCTCAATTTAAAAGTATAAACCTTACCATCATCAGAAACACTATAAGAACTTGCAACTGCTGGTTTTACTCCTCCATCTGTATTTGGATCTAATAAACCTTCAAAAACATTAAACATTATTTCATAAGTGCCTGATGCTGCAGCTCTATGTGGATCTAAAAAATCTGGATCCTGTGCTACTCTCACTACAATTCTCACTTTATCATTTTCTTTTTCTGTTTCATCGCTACCACATGAAATCAAAACAAAACTCAAACTCAATAAAATCAAAACTAATAATATAGTCTTATAAACCTTTTTCATAATTTTTCCTCCTTTAGAAGGATTTAAATATAGTAAACATCTCCACAATTTGCTAAATATAAATCACCAATAAACTCTTTTTTAGCTTGATTCAAAAGATCTTCATGATCTCCAAAATGAGGTAGATGTGTTAATATCATTTTTTTTACATTCGCCGAATGAGCTATATTTCCAGCCTGTCTTGCAGTTAAATGTCCTTTTATTTCTTTTTCCATATTTTCATATAATGAAGATTCACATAAAAATAAATCTGCTTTTTCTACAAATTCAATTAAATTATGCCCTATTTGTGTATCAGCAGAATAAGCAAAATATTTATTTTCATGGTGAACTCCTATGGAATAGCAAAGAATCGGATGTTCATTGAGCGAAAACCTTATTTCAACATCATTCAATGATAATATAGAACCTTCATCATATAATATAGATTCAGTAAATTCACCATATTTCATTTCTTTAGATTTATTATCTTTTAATGGAGATATAATTTTTAAAGGGGGTCTTCTCTTAGCAAGTTTCATAGATATCATACTTGCATATTGAAAAGAATATATATCAGTAAAATGATCTGGATGAAAATGACTTATAATAACATAATCTATTTCATCTAATGAACAGTACCTTTGAACATTGGTTAAAACACCTGGGCCACAGTCTATAAGTATTTTGTTATTTTTGGTTTCTAATAAATAACCTGAACATGGTTCATCTTTTTCTGGATAAGCCCCCCATCTTCCAACTATAGTTAATTTCATTTAATCATCTCCTATTTTTAATTATTGATATAAATTATTTCTATAATATTTATTTACAATATGTAAATTAACAACAAATTGAACACTAATTATGTTATAATTTAATATATTTAACCAAAATAAAATGAGTATTTATAATTATAAAAATTTTAATCGATATAAAAAAATATATGCAACTAATTATATCAATAATAGTACTATTTTCTATACATATAAAACCAAAAATATAGATATTCATTAATATCAAAACTTATAAAGTATAGGGGTGAACACAATGAATTCATTAAAAATCTTCTTTAAAAACAATTATTTTAATACTATAATTGTTTTAATTTTATCTTTAATAACTGGATTTTTTTCTTTTATTTTATCTGGTGGAGAAAAATCAAGAATAAATATAGCTCAAAATTTGGCAAATGAGCCTGAAATAATCATGATTGATGAATCTTTGACAAGTGTGGATGAAAAAATGGAGTATTCAATATTTGAAAATATTGTAAATAATTTTAAAGATAAAACTATATTATGTATAAGCCATAGAAATTCAAGTAAAGATATGTTTGACAAAGAAATAAAAATATTTTAAAAGGGGGAATTTTATGTATACAAAAGAAGAAGCTGCTAAAATTCTTGGCGTTTCAGAATATACAGTAAAAGATTGGATAAATAGATCAAAATTAAAAGTAACTTTCGAAAATAATGAAGAGGTCATTTCAGAATCAGATTTAAATGATTTTATAAAATCTACTGGTATAAAGTTTGTAAAACCTGAAAAACCTGAAGACATCTTTGATGAAATATCTTCAAATAAAATTATAAAAGTAAATAATTCTGATCTTATAGAAGATAAAATAAAAAATATAGAGAAGAAATTTAAAAAAGAAAATAACACTTTAGATGATTCTGAAATAAAAAAACTTTTTAATGAAAAAAATAAATAATAAAAAATTAACAGGAGCCTTTAAATATTAATTTAAAGCTCCTATTTTTTATGATAGAATATCATTAAATTTAAGTGGGAGGTTTTTTGATGAAAAAAATTTTAACATTAGTTCTTTTTTTCACTTTGATAATTTTTACTTTTTCTGAAAATTTACAAGTACCAAAACCAAATTATACAAGCTATGAATTAGAAAATGGATTAAAAATATATATTTTTGAAGATCATAGTATACCTTTAGCTAAAGTATCTGTTTGGTATAATGTAGGTTCAATTGACGAATTTAATGGAAAAACAGGGTTATCACATTTCTTAGAACATGTAATGTTCTTGGGAACAGATTCTCTCAATAAACAAGATATTGATATTCTATTAAAATCTGTCGGTGGAACTAATAATGCTCAAACTTCATATGATTATACAGTTTATTTTGAAGAGATTCCTTCTGCAAAACTGGAACTTGCAATAGCTATAGAAGCAGATAGAATGAGAAATTTAAAAATAGACTCTGAAGAATTTAATAGAGAAAGAGAAGTTGTAAAACAAGAAAGAAGGATGAATTTAGAAAGTAATTTCTTTCAATCCGCTTTAGAAGACTTACAAGCAACTGCTTTCAAATATTCTGGCTTGAATCATCAAGTAATTGGATGGATGGATGATTTAAACAACTTAACAGTTGAGGATATGAGAAATCATTATACAACTTATTATGCTCCTAATAACGCTATATTATCTGTTTCTGGAGATATATATCCTGAAGATGTTTTAACTCTTGCAAAAAAATATTTCGATGATTATAAACCTCAAGAAATCAAAAGAAATACAATAAAAGAACCTGAACAAAAATCAGAAAATTTTATAAAAATTGAAAAAAATACAAATATTCCCGTAATGGTTATGTTATACAAATTACCCGCTGGAAATTCTGAAGATATCATAAGTATAGGCTCTATAATGGATATTCTTGTAAATTCGCAAAATTCAAGAATAAATACAAGATTGAAATTAAAAGAAAATGTGATAATGGAAGCTGGAGCTTTACCATTTTTAATAAGGAATCAAAGTTATGCAATATTATATGCTGTTCCTTATAACGAATCTCAACTTGATTATGTTAAAAATGCTTTTGATCAAGAATTAGAAAATATCTTTAAAAACGGAGTTAATGATGAAGAATTAGAAATAATAAAGAAAAACACCTTAAAATCTTTGATATTTTCACAAAAGAATATTAAAAATGTTGAACAAATAACAATTTCTAATATATTAAAATATAATGATGAAAATCTACTTCAAAAAAATATAAATATCGTTGAAAATCTAAACTCTAAAGATATAGAAAATTCTATAAAAAAATATTTTGTACCTAATAATAGAACTGTTGGATATATAGTCCCTAAATCTAAATAATGGAGGAAATAAAATGAAAAAAATAATTTTTAATATATTAATAATATTTGTTTTTATAACAGCTTTTTCTATAGACTTTAGCCCAGAAATGTTTAAAGAATTGGCAAATAATAAAAACGAAAAACCAATAATAAAGATTCCAACATTCACAAGAACTGAACTGAATAATGGCATGATAATTTATTTAATTGAAGATAATAGTCTTCCAATAATAGAAATGACAGGCTTTATAAAAGGCGGACTTTCTTTCGAAGATGATACTAATGCTGGAATAACCAGTATAATGGTTCAAATGATGAATAAAGGAAATAAGAATTATTCTGAATCTGATTTTTCTAAATTCAAAGAATTGAATGGAATTTCTTTATCCATGGATGTTAAAAATGATTATATATCTTTCGAAGGAAATGCTTTGAGCTCTGACAAAGAAAAGATGGTGGATTTATTAAAAGAAACACTTATAAATGTTGATTTTAATAAAGACTATCTTTTAAGAGTTTTACAAGAAAGCTATGCTTATTTAATGCAAGCAAGAACAAATGAAGATTCTATATCAAAAATGTATTTTTATAAAAATATTTATAATGATATACCATACAGTTATCAATATGATTTAAACCAAATCTTAATGAATATACAAACTATAACCCCAGATAAAATCATGGCTCATTATAATAAAAGTATTTCTCCAGATAAAATAATAGTTGCTATCTCAGGTGATTTTGAAACTAAAAAAATGCTAAATTATATATCAAATTCATTTTCAGATTGGAATAAAAAGAGTTCAAAAATCCCAGAATTCGAAAGAAAAGATAATTCTCAGCTAAATAATAAAATTCTTTTAATTAATAAACCAGATTCAACTCAAGCTAATATAATAATGGGATATAATTTTTACAAAAAAAATGAATTTAAAGATCGCATTCCTTTTACAATAGCTAATCAAATATATGGTTCAGGTGATTTTCAATGTAGACTTATGAAAGAACTCAGAACTAATAAAGGTCTTGTTTATGGAGTATATTCAAATTTTACAGAAAATATAAATGATGGAGTTTTTTCAATTTCTACTACAGTAAGGCCTGAAAAAACTTTTGAAGCAAGAAAAGATATAATAAAAATAATGAATGATATTAAAGAAAATAAGAATCCTATAAATGAAGATGAGGTTTTCCAGATAGTTAATATTTATAATGCTCTTTTACCTTCTTCTCTCAATGATAAGATTTCAATTATAAGATCTATAATTTCATCTTTAGATTTAAATAAAGAAAGATTGGATTATATGAATTATTTTATAAATGAATATAATAAATTGAATGCTGAAAAAGTACAAAAGTCTTTTGTGGAAAATACTTATCCTGAAAAATTCTTTACAGTTATAGTTGGAAACAAAGAACAAATCTTACCTGAATTTCAAAAAAATGGTATAGATATCGATATAATTGATTTAAATTAAAAAAAACTCCTTATTTAATAAGGAGTTTTTATTTTAAATTTTATTTTTTTTACCTTTTAAAGCTATTATTGCTACAGATAGTATTATAAAAACAGTTCCTATTAATTTCATATTATTTGGAATTTCATTTAAAAATAAATAAGCCATTATCATAGAAATAACTGGTTTCAAAAGGTATGAAAAAGAACCTTTTGATGCATCTAATACTTCAAAAGCTTTAAAGAAAGTTATATAAGCAATACCAGTTACGAATATACTTATATATGCCAACATCCATATAACATTAAAGCTTTCAATTTCAAATGTGAAAACAGGTATTTTGAATATGAGCAATACTATATAAAATATAATTGATGAAAGTAAAAATGAAAAAGTTACAAATATTATAGAAGGTATTTCTTTAACATATTTTTTTACTAAAACTGTATAAAGTGCAAAACTTATCGTAGCAAGCACCCCATATAAAAGTCCTAAAGTACTATCTCCAGAAGAATTGGACATCAATATAATGATTATACCTAAAGCTCCAACAGCCATTGATACAACCTTTCTTAATGTTATCTTTTCTTTCAGTATTAAAGAAGCAAGAATAACAACGAAAATTGGATTTGCCGATATTAAGATTGCTGCCGTAGAAGCATTTGAAAACTTTACAGATAATTGTAAAAGAGACATAGATAATACAGAGTTTAAACTTCCTATTAATCCCATTAAAACTAATGATTTAACTGTAAGTTTATAAGTTTTCATTTTTCCTGATATCAATAAAAATATTAATAAAACAAGTCCTCCAAAGAAAAATCTTAAAAAAGTTATTTGAAGAGGATCAAATACCCCTGCAAAAGGTTTTGTAACAACTTCTATGGTACTGAAGAAAAAAACTGTTATTAACAGATATACCCACCCTTTTAGTTGCGAACTCACCATACTCATCTCCTAAATTATATAATTAATAAATCTTTATCATATTTATTTAGAACTTCAACACCATTTTCAGTAACTAAAACAAGATCCTCTATTCTAACTCCAAGTATATTTTTTAAATAAATACCTGGTTCTATAGAAAATATCATTCCAGGTTTTAAAAGTATATCAATATTTTCATTTACATCTGGCCATTCATGAACTTCAATTCCTATGTTATGACCTGTTCTATGAGTAAAAAAATCTCCATATCCCTTTTTAGTTATAAAATCTCTAGCTGCTGCATCTATTTCTGAGAATTTCATACCTGGTTTAACCATTTCTATGGCTTTAAGATTTGCCTCTAAAACTATATTATAAATATCTTTTGCTTTTTGACCAGGGTCTCCAAAAAATACAGTTCTTGTCATATCTGAACAATAACCTTTGTATACACCACCCATGTCTATTAAAACATTAACTCCACTTTTCAAAGGTGTTTTATCTGAATCATGATGTGGTTCAGCTGCATTTTTACCATAAGCTATTAAAGGCGTAAATGAATTTCCAGATGCACCATGTTTCATTAAATTGGCCTCAACTGCTCTTGCTAAAAGTTTTTCTGGTAACATTTCAGGAACGAGTTTTATCATATCTTCCATTGCAAGATCATTGATATTGGATGATTCTCTCATCAAATTTATTTCATCAGAATCTTTTATAACTCTTAAATTATCTATCAAATAATTTCCAAGTTTGATTTCAATATTTTTTAATTTTTCTATAATTTTCACTAAAAATCTTGATTTTAATTCATTATCTACATATAAAATATTATTTTTTTCTATAAATTCACATATAAGATTTACAGGATCATTTTTATCTTCATATATATGTACATTAAATCCTTCAACTTCTTCAACACTAAAAAGTTTGTTTAAAAATATATCACACTTTCCTTCTTTTGTTATGAGTGCTCCTAAAAATCTTTCTCCAGGCTCTATCATCTTTCCAGTAAAATACTTTATATGATATGGAGATGTTAACAAAATCTGAGAAACTTTATTTTCATTCATTGCTTTTAACAATTTTTCCATTCTTTTGTTCAAAAAATTCGCCCCCTTTAATTAAATAATTAATACAATAAATATTATATATCATAAATCAAATTAAAAAAAGCCCCTTTTAAAAGGGCTTTTTTATTACAGGGGTTTGGTCCAACGCTAAAAAACATTCATTTTATAATACAATTATATACTCTATTTGTTACAAAAAAATAAAATTACACATCATTTTTTATATCTTTTATAATCTTACATGGATTACCAGCCGCAAAAACATTATCTGGAATATCCTTAGTAACTACGCTTCCAGAACCTATTACAGAATTATTTCCAATTTTTATTCCAGGATTTATTATAGCTCCACCACCAATCCAAACATTATCTCCTATTTCTATTGGAGCTGCAAGTTCATAACCAGAATTTCTTTTTTTAAATTCTAATGGATGATATGCAGTATATATATGTACTCCAGGACCAAACATCACATTATCTCCAATTTTCACAGTTGAACAATCGAGTATCACACAATCATAATTCATATAAAAATTTTCTCCAATGAAAATATTAAAACCATAATCAACTTTGAAATCAGGTTCTATATAAAAATTTTCTCCTGTTTTACCCAACAATTTTTTTAATATTTCTTTTCTCTTTTGAAACTCATCTATAGATGTTTTATTATATTCCTCAAACAAAAGTCTTGCATTTCTTCTTGCTTGAATTAAAAAAGGATCTCCAGATCTGTAAAGTTTGCCTTGAATCATATTTTCTAACTCTTTATTCATAAAAAATCTCCTTTCTTATTTTAATTTATGGTAAAATAAAAATATATACCGACATAAGGGGTGATTGTATGAAATGTGAATATGAACAAAAATTGGATAATAAAGTTTTATTAGTTAAAATATCTGGTGATTTTGATGTTTATTTTCATAAGCAAATTAAAGATGATTTAAATACTGCAATTGAAAGAGAAGGCTCAAGATATATAATTCTTGATTTTAAAAATTTAAATTATATAGACTCTTCTGGACTTGGATCATTGATTTCATTGATAAAAAATACCTCTTCTTTAAGTAAAAAATTATGTATAATATCCCCAAAATCAAATATATTAAAAATATTTGCACTAACCAAATTAGATCAGGTTTTGACTATATTTAAAGACTATGAAGAAGCCTTAAAATCTTATGAATTAAATTAAAATAAATATTTTCTTTATTTTATCTAATATACTTTTATCAACATTACAAAATTCTATAAGGTAATTTTCACTGCCACCAAATTCATTATTGAGTTTATCTATAACAAACTCAATGTTTTCTTTTTTCACATCTTGAAAAGATTTCAAATAGTCTTTTACTATGGTAGACTTATCAATACCCAATAAATCTAATAATATTGCTATAACTATCCCCGTTCTATCTTTTCCCGTTTCACAATGTATTATAAAATGTTCTTCATCTGCTTTTGAAATATGATTTTTGAATAAATCACCTATTATATATCTAAATTCTTTTAAAACATGATAATAGTTATTTTGTCTAATATTATCTGGATAATATTTTATTTCTTCAATATCATTCATATACAGGTTCACAACATATTTTTCTTTAAAATTATCTGAATAATCTTTCCCCCTTCTTTTTATATACCTCTTTATTTCTTGTTCACCACGTAAATCTATTATTTTTTTTATGTTATTTTTTGTCATAAAACTTTCAAGAAAAACTTCATCATAATTACTTAAAGATGAGCTTCTAAAAACATATCCATCATTTAAAATTACATTTGAAGATGCTTCATTTGGAACACTTGAAATATCTCTGAAATTAAAAAATATTGGATATTTTGTCCTTATATAGTTTACAACTCTTTCTATTTTTTTACTCTTATCATTTTCTATTTTTTTCATGAAAAAATCTATCAATTTATAAATTTTAGTATTTATTAAGTTAATATCTAATCCTTCTGAAATATTCATTATATCCTTTACAATTTCTTTATTTGTATCTTTATACCAAAGATCATAATCGAGTTTATCTTCTATAGAATAAATATTAAAAACAATGTTTATTAATTTTGAATATATTAAATAAGATTCCATAACATTGTTTGTATTAAGTTGAAGAAAAAAATTTTCTAATTCGTTTAAAAATGAATTTATCAATTTTTGATTATAATTTTCCTCATCAAAAAAAGGTCCTGTCATATCTCGCTTAAGATATACTATTTCATCGATAATAAAATTTTCTCTCTCGAGCATAAAAACATCTTCATAGTATTTATTTTTAAATTTAAAATTAATATTTATCCTTTCTTTTCTCGTTGTAAAAAAAGATATTTTATCTTCTTCTAAAATTTTATAAATAACATCAAAATAATCATTAATTCTATATTTTATATCAGAAAAAATTTCTTCTTTCAAATTAAAATTATCAGAATAAATTGTGATAAAAAAATTTTTAAAATAATCTGGTCTATTTATAGTATCGCCGTAATAAATAACGGCTTTTATTTCTTCATTTTTTCTAAAAAAATCATTTAAATCTTCAAGTAAACTATAAATTTTTTTCATATTTTCACCTCCATTTTTATAATTATATCATTTTTTAATAAAACAATATGGTTAGATATTACTTGACAAAGTTTATACTGTAATAGTATAATATTACAGAGGTGAGGATAATGTGGTTTTATATAGATTTTAATTCAAATACTCCTGTTTATCAACAAATAAAAAACAAAATCAAAGAACAAATAATAAACAAAAAACTCAATCCAGATGATCAAATCCCTTCTATAAGAGAAAATGCAAAAAATTTAGATGTGAATCTGAATACAGTTGCAAGAGCTTATAGAGAACTTGTTGCTGAAGGAGTCTTAGAGGTTATGAGGGGAAAAGGATACAAAGTAAAAGATTTGAATCAAGATGACTTTCAAAGTAAAAGAATCAAAGAGTTTGAGAAAATAGCTCATAATTGTAAAAACTCTGGTATTCCTTTCAAAAAATTGAAAAATGTGCTTGAGGATACTTTTAAGGATGTGAATAATAATGCAGATTAAAAATTTAAATAAAAAATATAATAATAAAATTATATTAGAAAATATCAATTTTGAAATAGAAACAGGTCATATTCTTTCGATAATTGGCCCTAATGGTGCTGGTAAAACAACTTTATTGAAAATAATTACTGGCTTGATAAAAAAATACGAAGGTGAAGTTTCGATAAATGATAATTTTGTTTATCTACCAGAAAATAAATCTCTTTATGAAAATTATAAAATCTCGAAAATATTCAAAATACTTCAAAAATATGATAATCGTTTTGATATAAATAAAGCAAAACAATTTTTAAATATTTTTGAATTAAATGATGATAAAATCATTAATTTATCTAATGGAAATAGATCTATACTATACAATATAATAATTTTGTCAACAAATGCAGATTTATATATATTAGACGAACCAGTAAATAATATAGACACTATAAAAAGAAATATGATCTTTAAATTTTTTAGAGATTTAACTTTTAACAATAAATCAATAATTTATACAAGTCATATACTAACAGAAGTAGAAAAATTAGCAGATAAAACCATAATACTGAATAAAGGTAAAATAATTGAAAATTCATCAATAGATGATTTAAAAGAAAATTATGTGGCAGTAGTTTCAAATATCCCAAAAGGATATTTTTATAAAAAAGCAGGAAATTCAAATGTTTATATTGTAAAAAAAGATCAATTAAAAAATGAAGAATATGAGAATATTTCTTTTGACATAATCTTTGAAGCTCTGATAAGAGGTGAACATAATGTATAAAGAATTTTTAGATTCAAAAAGAAGATTAATAATATCTATTTCTTTACTTTTATCTTTTTTCTTTTTATTATTAATATTTAAAGAAAAAACTATACAAGTTTTAAATCAAAATAAAGAAGCATTAAAAGCTTTTTCAAGTATGATTCAAATAGAAAAACTTAGGAATTTAGATTTTTTTATTAAAACTCAATGGTATGGAAAAAACTTTGGACAATTTTTACCTTTAATAGCTTTAATATTTTCTTATAGTGTTTTTTCAAAAGAATTTGAAAAAAAGACTTTTGATTTTTTGATAACAAGAAAATCAAGAAAAAATATTTTTATAAAAAAAGTATCCTCTATATATATAAACTTTGTTTTGATTAATATAATATTTTTTATTATTTCTATAATTACATTATCTATGAGTAGTTTTGATTTTCAAATAATTGATTATTTTAAGATTTTTATCCAACAAACGATTATAAGCTCATTAATAATTCCAATAGCAGTTTTGATTTCTATAATTACTCAAACACAAATAAAAAGTTTTATTATCCCATTGACAATAATTTTTTTATGTCTTACATTATATTTTTTACCGAATGTAAAAATAAAAACACCATATAATTTTATATTAGATCCAAAATTAATAATCAAAAATGAAATGGATTTTTTGCCTATAATTCTTTCAATATTATTTTCTATTTTTTTAATATTTTTTTCATTAAAAATCTTTGAAAAAAAAGATTTTTAAAGGGAGGTAAAAACTATGATAAAAATAAAAAATCTTGAAAAAACTTATAACAATAACTTTAAAGCTGTAAAAAATATGAATCTCGAAGTAAAAAAAGGTGAAATTTTTGGATTTTTAGGCCCTAATGGTGCTGGTAAAACAACTACAATAAAGATGATAACTGGAATAATTCAGCCGAGTTCAGGTGAAATTTTTGTAAATGGTTTGAATATAAAAAAAGACCCTTTAAAGATAAAACAAAGTATTGGATATGTTTCAGATGAACCTTTATTAATGGAAAAATTAAAAGGTATTGAATATATAAAATTCATTTGTGATATGTTTGAAGTTCCACCTTTAGAAAGAGAAAATAGACTTGAAAAATTACTAAAACATTTTAAATTGGGAGAAGCTATAAACAACCCAATATCTTCTTATTCACATGGTATGAAACAAAAGTTATCTTTAATATCAACATTAATTCATAATCCAGATCTTTGGATTTTAGATGAGCCTATAGTTGGATTAGATCCAGAATCTGCTTTTATATTAAAAAAAATGATGAAAAATCATACGCAAAATAATAAAACTGTCTTTTTTTCGACTCATATAATGGAAATAGCTGAAAAAGTTTGCGATAGAATAGCTATAATAAATAAAGGTGAAATCATATTTATGGGTACTATTGAACAATTAAAAGAAAATAAAGGAAATGAAAGCCTTGAAGATTTATTCTTGGAGGTGACAGAAAGTGAAAGCGAAAAAATTGATTTCTCTTATCTCGACTGAGATAAATTCACATTATTCTATATCAAAAAATATTTATTCATTCAAAAATGAAAAAAGCCAAAGAATCAATTTAATAGCCATAACTGTAGCAATAATAGTATCAATAATCTCTATAATTCCTTTGTACAGTCAAATACTTCGAAGTTATTATACCGTATTTAAAACTATTAATTCTCCAGAATCATTGTTAACAATGGCATCTATGTTGAGTGGAATAATCGGAATAATTGTGGGTATGCTTACTATTACAGGTAATTTATTTTTATCAAAAAAAAATAATTTACTTTTAACACTTCCAATAACTCAAAATGAAATCATCATTTCAAAACTATCAACAGCATATTTAGATCAAATCATAATATCTACAATAATAATATTACCAACTTTTATATATTATGGAATAAATGAAAAGGCCAATATCTTTTTTTATATAAGTATGATAATAGTATATTTATTATCTCAAATATTCGCAATTTCTTTAATAACAATTGTTTCGATGATAACAAGTGGTATATTCATAAAATCAAAAAATAAAGAATTTTATATATTAATAGTATCTTTTTTGATAATAATATCTTTATTTTTCATCAGTTATATCATAAATCAAGATATAAACTCAAAATTAATTTCACCTCAAGATCTCTCAAATATGTCAAAATATTCTGAAAGTATTAATCAAGGAATTTCTTTATACTATCCTCCAGTAATATTAATATCAAAAATATTCTCAGATAATATAAATATAATATGGCTTTTTTTATATATATTATTAAATATATCATTATTATATTTATCTATTTTAATAAGCAAACCATTTTATTTTAAATTCTTAAAATCCAATAAAGGGCATTCAATATCAAATAAAAAATATAAAAATTCTTCATTAAAAAAGGAAAATAGTAAAACTATCGCATTATTTAAAAGAGAATGGAATAATTTTATGAGAACACCATCTTTTTCAGTAAATGGATTTGCAAATATTCTCGTTTTTCCAATAATGCTAATACTATTTACATTAGTCTTTAAAAATAGTGATGATCAAGATATAAAAATGATACAAGATTTGATTAAAAATGCAGGGAATTATATTTTACCAATAGGAACTATATTAGCTGCATTATCAGCATCTATAAACGGTATTTCTTATTCCATTTTTTCAAGAGAAGGGACTTCTTTCGGAGAATTAAAAATCATTCCAGCATCAACAATGCAAATAATAAATTCAAAATTAATACATATAAATGTATTTGCCTCTGTCCCTATAATAATCGTTACTATTTTAATAAGCTATATAGGATCTTTTTCTTTCATAAAAATTTTAATGATGTTCATAACCTCTTTTTCTATCGTAACAACTTTAAATTTAATACAAATGATAGTAGATACAATAAATCCTAATTTGAAATGGGATAATCCACAAAAAGCAATGAAAGGAAATTTAAATGGTTTATTTGCTATGTTAATAGTATTTGGATATTGTGCTTTATTATCTTTTATAGGTGCAACTATACTTAAAAATTTATCTCCAAATCTATTAACGATAATTTCTCTGATATTAAATATATCAATAAGTATCTTTTTGTACAAATTATTATTAAATAAAACACAAAAACTTTTGAGTAAAGATTAAAAAAGGAACAAATCTAAAGATTTGTTCCTTTTTTTATATTTCAAATTTATCTATTAAAGATTTAAGTTTTACTGTATATTCCAATAACTTTTCAGCACTTTCACTTTCTTTATTTAAATTATCAGTTTGTTTATCTAAATCTTCGGAAGTACTTTCAAGTTTTTCACTTACATCTGATACATGTTTAGTTATATCATCAATAGAAATATTTATACTTTCAACACTTGATGCTTGTTCTTGAGCAGAAGCTGTAACATTTTCTATTATTTCATCTAGTTTTTTTATATCTTCCTTTATATTTTTAAATTTATCCATAACTTCAAAAGATTTTTTTTCAACGATTAATATCTTTTCTTTTGTTTGAAATGTTTTATTATTAGAATTAGAAATAGAACTTCTTATATTTTCTACTATATTTCCTATTTGATTTGTAGCTTTCTTACTTTCATCCGCTAAAACTCTTATTTCATCAGCAACTACTGAAAATCCTTTTCCCGCTTCTCCAGCACGAGCTGCTTCAATTGCCGCATTCAATGCAAGTAAGTTTGTTTGCTCTGTTATAGAACTTATAACTTCGACAACTTTGACTATTTCTTCTGCATCCTTTAATGTTTTCGTTGAAATATCTTCAGCTTCTTGTGACTTTAAAACTGCTTCTTTTATAGAACCAGCAGTTAAATCTATTATTTCTTGACCTTCATCAGATTTATCTTTAGTACTTTCAGCTATATTCATTATCTTTTCTACTACAGAACTCAAAGTTTCTGCACTCGCTGAAAGTTCTTCCATAGAAGAGTTAACTTCTTCAATAGCTCCTGTAGCATCTTGTAAAGATGTACTTATATTATCAACTTTATCATTTATTCTGTCTATAGATGCCGTACTTTCTTGAGACATTGAAGACAATTCTGAAGATTTTTCTGTATTAAATTCTACACTGTCCATTATAGAATTAACAACTTCTTTTAAATTGTTAGCCATAAAAGAAAGAGATTCTTGAATATCTCCTATCTCATCATTATAAGTTTTTTTAAATTGGACTGTAAGATCTCCTTTACCAAATTTAATAACTTTTTGTGAAAGTTTTTTTAATGGTTTTCTTATGTAATAAGTTATAAAAAAAGAAGTCAAAAAAGCTATTAAAATACTAATTATAAAAAGTATAATGAGATTTCTCATGGTTGAATTATTATTGTCTATTATATTATTTTCTATATTTTCTCTTTCTTTTAAAAGTCTTGAATTCTCTAAATTAATAAAATCAGAAACTTTTTTACTTATAACTTTCATATTTTCAACTGACTTTTCAAAACTTTCTTTGTCTTTAGCATTCATAAGTTCTTTAAAATATTTTTCAAAATCATTTATATATTTCTTAAATTTGTTTAAATTAGAAAGCTCTTCTGAATCATTCGCTAAAAATATTTCTGCTTTATTCAAAGAATCTAAAAGATTATCAAATTCTTTTTTTAATTCTAATTTAGAATTTTCGTCTTTATTTATAAAAAAGTCTTTCATCTTACCCTCAATTGTCAAAAAACTAAAATTAAGTTCATTTGAAATATCGAGTTTATCAGAAATATAATTAAATTCATCAAATGATCTATTAGAATCATATAAAGCTCTTAAATCTATTATCACTCCAATCAAAAAAATTACTATTACTATTAAAAAGCCTAAAAATATTCTTTGTCCAACACTTTTAATCAATTTAACCCACCTCCAATGTTTATAAATTCAAATATTAAGATTTATAAATTCATACTTTTTATTATATCATTCGATAATTAAACAATTGCATATTATTTCTTTAAATTCAATTAAGCTTAAAAATACGATTTTAAAATTAAATTAATGATAAAATACTTAATAAAAATAGAAATATGTTGTATAATAATAAAGTGTATATATTTAGTTCAAATTTTTTAATCAAAAATTAAAGTAAATAAATAATAATACTACTAAGAAAGTAAACAAGACTCAGGAGGTAAAACACATGGCAGAAAACAATAACAACCCAAAAATGTTTAATATATTATGGGTCTATATAATTCTTATACTCATTTTCTTCTTTGCTATAAATAGCCTTACAAAATCTCCTATTCAAGAACTTGATTATTCTCAACTCATAAGAATGATTAATAATAATCAAATAGTAAAGCTAAATATTGAAAATACTGGTATAGTAAAGGCAGAAACTAAAGAAGGATTAAAATATGATATATTCGCTCCAACAATGCTTTATGATAAAGAATATGTCATGGCTATGGCCAATACAGGTATAGAAGTAACCTATACTAAAAGTATAACTTCTTCATGGTGGGTTGGACTTATAAGTTCTTTATTCCCTATAATAATATTAATACTGTTCTGGTTCTGGATGCTAAAACCTATGATGGGTGGAAGTGGAAAGTCTGGAGGATTCCCTTTCAGTAAAAATCTTGCAAGAAAGTACGATCCTTCAAAAAATAAAATAACTTTTGATAAAGTAGCTGGAATAGATGAAGCTAAAGAAGAATTAAAAGATATAGTACAATATTTAAAAGATCCAAAATCATTCAACACTTTAGGGGCAAGAATGCCTAAAGGTGTAATACTCGTTGGGCCTCCTGGTACTGGGAAAACTTTAACAGCAAGAGCTGTTGCAGGTGAAGCTGGTGTTCCATTTTTTTATATAAGTGGTTCTGATTTTGTTGAATTATATGTGGGAGTTGGAGCATCACGTGTTAGAGAACTTTTCAAACAAGCTAAAGAAAATTCACCAGCAATAATATTCATAGATGAAATAGATGCTGTTGGTAGGCAAAGAGGTGCCGGACTTGGTGGTGGAAATGATGAAAGAGAACAAACTTTAAACTCTTTACTTGTTGAAATGGATGGTTTTGATGATGATGTCGGCGTAGTCGTAATGGCCGCAACAAATAGACCTGATATACTGGATAAGGCACTATTAAGACCTGGAAGATTTGATAAAAAAGTTGTTATCGATGGTCCAGATTTAGAAGGAAGAGAAGAAATACTAAAAGTCCACATAAGAGGAAAGAAAATAGCTCCAGATGTAGACTTAAAAACTCTAGCAAAAAGAACTCCTGGATTTGTTGGAGCAGATCTCGAAAACCTCATAAATGAAGGTGCTTTATTGGCAATAAGAAATAAAAATACTTATATAACGATGGAAGATTTAGAAGAAGCTATTGAAAGAGTTATGGCAGGACCAGAAAGAAAATCAAGAATAATATCTGAAAAAGAAAAGAAAATACTAACTTATCATGAATTAGGACATGCATTCTTGGGTTATTTATTACCTAATTCAGATCCTGTTCATAAAATAACAATTGTTCCAAGAGGACATTCTGCATTAGGATATACTCTTCAACTACCAGAAGAAGATAAATTCTTGATTAGCAGATCCGAACTATATGATAGAATTACCATAGCCCTTGGTGGAAGAGCTGCAGAACAATTGATATTTGATTCAATAACAACTGGAGCTGGTGATGATTTAAAAAAGGCTACAAAATATGCCAAAATGATGATATCTAAACTTGGAATGAGTGAAAAAATGGGTCCTATGGTCTGGCAAGATGATGATGATGAAGTATTCTTGGGAAAAGAATTGACCAGATCTAAAAATTATTCTGATGAAACCGCCAAATCAATAGACGGCGAAATTAAAAATATAATTAATAAATGTTATACTCTTGCATTAAAAATACTTGAAGAAAACAAACAAAGATTAGATTTGATAGCAACTTATCTCTATAAAGTAGAAAATATAAGTGGTGAAAAATTTAAAGAACTTATGGAAATGGACTTGTATTCTCTTGAAACAAAAATTAAATTTGATGAATCTGTATAAATAAAATAAGAAAGTGATTCTTTTTTAAAAGAATCACTTTTTTTACTGGATTTTTTATGTTAAATATAGTAAAATTAAATTACTATTCAGTTAATATTATTTGTTTTTTTATTTTTAACTATACATAAAAATATTTTAGGAGATGATAATATGAGTATAAAAATTAAAAACATTTTATCCATATCCATAGGTATATTAATATTATTTATATTAATATTATTTAGTAATATAAGCTTTTATAATTCAAAAAGAGAAAATGTTGAAACACTCCTAACTTCAACAAATCAACTAATAAAAAGTAATTTCGAAAATTTTTTTGAAAATACTTCAGAATCATTGACTTTTTTTGCCAATGATGCAAATGTAAAAGGAGCTCTTTCAAAAACAGATGAAGAAAATGCTTGGATGCTAAAAATATTTGATAATATAGTTAAAAATCATACAAATATATTAAATGCTTATATTGGATTAGAGGATAAAAGATTTTATATAAAACCAGATCAAAAAATGCCTGATGGGTATGATCCTACAATACGACCTTGGTATATCAATTCTTTAAAAAATAAAGGGACTGTTCAAATTTCAGAACCTTATGAAGATGCTTCTTCAAAACAAATACTAATATCATTATCTTTAGATGTTACAGATCAAAGTGGAAATTTTATAGGAGTAATAGCTTTTGATTTGAGAATGGATAAATTGGCTAAAGCTTTAACAGAATACAAAAAATTTAACTCTCAATATTCATATTTACTAAATGAAAGGGGAATAACTTTATTACATGCCGATAGGACAAAAATCGGTGGAGATATATCAGATAATGATCTATTTAAAAAAGCTACCGAACCGATGGGTTTTATTGAATATGAATATGAAGGAGATAAAAAAATTGTTTTTTATGAAAAATCTGATGTAAAAGATTGGATATATTATACTGTTGTTGATTCAAAAGAGGTAATGCAAGATCCTACTTCCTCATTAATAATAAATTTGTCTATAACTGTTATAACAACTATAGCAATAATAGTATTTATATTATTCACATCAAATAAATTTATAACAAAACCACTACATATTTTATCTGAAAAGATAAGTAAATTTGGTAAAGGTGACTTAAATACAGTATTTGATTATAAAACAAAAGATGAAATAGGAAAAATTTCTAATGTATTAGAAGAAATGAAATCAAATTTAACCAAAATAGTATCTACAATTCTCGAATCTGGTGAACAAACAAACAAATCAGCAGAAGATTTATCGGCATTAGCAGTAGAATTTTCTACAACATCACAAGAACTCGCTGAAAAAGTTTCAAGTATAAGAGATGGAGCTTCAAATGTTTCAGCAAATGTTGAAGAAGTTAGTTCTGGAGTAGAAGAAGTAGCCTCTTCTGCAACATTAATTTCACAAGCAGCTCAAGAATTAAATGATTCTGCATCAAAATCCGAATTATCTGCAAATGAAGGATCTAAAACTATAGATAAAATAAAAGAAATAATAAAAGAAGCTGTATCAGAATCAAAAAATACAGAAAAAAATGTAAATAAACTATCTTCAAACGCTGAAAATGTAGGTAGCATAGTGGAAACAATAAATTCAATTACAGAACAAACAAACTTACTTGCATTAAACGCTGCAATTGAAGCAGCTCGTGCTGGAGAAGCAGGAAAAGGTTTTGCTGTAGTTGCGGATGAAATAAGAAAATTAGCTGAAGAATCAAGAAAAGCTACTGAAAAAATAGGGGATATATTAAATGACATAAAAAATGGAACTATAGATGTAGATAATTCAACAAAAAATGTTGTAAATGTAATAGAAAATATCTCAACATCTATGATAGATTTATCAAGTAAATTTGAAATAATACAAACAAGTGTTGAAGAAATGAATTCAGGAATTCAAAATCTTACCGCAAGTAGTCAAGAACAATCAGCCTCAGCAGAAGAAATGAGTTCAGCTATGGTCAATGTAACAAAATTAATAGAAGAAATTTCTGATCAAATAACCGAAGCTTCTGAAGGAATTAATAATCAATCTGATGGTTCAAATAATGTCAGTGCAAGTGCTCAAGAATTATCTGCACTTTCTGAACAATTATTAGAGCAAATAAAATTCTTTAAATTATAATTTATCAAAAAAGGCATATTTTAATATGCCTTTTTTTTATAAATATTTTATATTTAATAATTTTAAATATAGAATTAATCTATTATTGTTAAAATCGATATGTAATTATAGTATAATTTTCGAGGTGATTAAATGTTAAAAGCTGTAATTTTTGATATGGATGGGGTTTTAGTTGATTCTGAACCTCTTCATAAAAAATCAAATGAAATTTTTTTTGAACAATTGGGTATAAAACTTAGTAAAAATTTATATTCAACATTTATTGGTATGTCAAATGGCGAAATGTGGTCAATAATAAAAAAAGAATGCAACTTAGAGCAATCTGTGGAAGAGCTTATTAAAAAAGCACAAGATTTGAGTTATAATTATATGGAAAAAAATCTTACTGATACACCTATAGACGGAGTATTAAATCTTTTAGAAGGATTAAAGGTTAATAAAATAAAAATAGCTTTAGCATCGTCCTCACCATTAAAATTAATAAATCTTGTAACCAAAAGACTTAGAATAAAAGATTATTTTGATGTCATTTTAAGTGGTGAAGAAGTTCAAAATGGAAAACCTGCTCCAGATATATTCATCGAAGCTGCAAGAAGACTTGATGTATATCCAGAAGAATGCGTTGTAATAGAAGATTCACATAATGGATTAAAAGGAGCAAATAAAGCAAAATGTAAAACCATCGCTTATGATTCTCCAAACTCTCCTAATCAAGATTTAAGTATAGCAAATGGAGTTGTTAATAACATTCAAAATATAAACATCGAGTATTTATTAGATTTATTCAAATAATACCGAATAATCGGTATTATTTTTTGTTGAAACACAATATTCTTTTATTTTAACCTTTTTGCAAAGTCATAGCAATCAGAATTGCTATAATAAAAGAGTGTATGAAAAAATAAGCTTTCTCCACAAGTGACCCACAGCAAAAATAAACGTTAAATCAAAGGAGTTAAAAAACGTATGGAAAAACTTGAAAAATTTAAATCGCTGGGTCTTTCTGAAAATACATTAAAAGCGCTTTCCAGAAAAGGATTTGAAGAACCATCCCCAATACAGGAAAAAACAATCCCTTACCTTTTATCTGGTGAAAAAAATGTAATCGGACAGGCTCAAACAGGAACAGGAAAAACAGCTGCCTTCGGTATTCCTTTAGTTGAAAAACTCAACAGAAAACCTGGAAGTGTTCAAGCATTAATATTAACACCTACAAGAGAATTAGCTGTACAGGTATCTGAAGAAATTAACTCGTTAAGAGGATACAAAAAACTAAAGATAATGCCTATATATGGCGGTGCATCCATTGAGGCCCAGATAAGAGAGTTGAAAAAAGGTATAGATATAATTGTCGGTACACCTGGAAGGGTTATCGACCATATAAATAGAGGAACACTCGATCTAAGTAAAATATCTTTTTTCATACTCGACGAAGCTGATGAAATGTTAAACATGGGATTCATTGAAGATGTAGAAAAAATTCTCAGCAAAACAAATAATGAAAAAAGAATGTTAATGTTCTCTGCAACAATGCCTTCTAAAATTAAGGTACTTGCAAAAAAATACATGGGAGAATTCGACATAATCTCTGTAAAAGAGGAACAATTAACAACAGATCTTGCTGAACAAATTTATTTTGAAGTAAGAAAAAGTGACAAATTTGAAGCATTGAGTAGAATTATCGATGTTGAAGAAAATTTTTATGGATTGGTATTTACAAGAACAAAAGTAGATGCTGAAGAAGTAGCCAACAGATTAATAGACAGAGGATACAGTGCTGAAGCATTACATGGTGATATATCACAATATCAAAGAGAAAGAATATTAAAAAAATTCAAAACTAAAAATTCAAATATCTTAGTAGCAACTGATGTTGCCGCAAGAGGTATAGATATTGAAAATTTAACTCATGTAATAAATTATTCATTACCACAAAACCCAGAATCTTATGTACATAGAATAGGTAGAACTGGTAGAGCTGGAAATGAAGGTACTGCAATAACTTTTGTTACTCCAGAAGAATATAGAAAATTACTTTTTATAAAAAGATTTGCAAAAGCTGAAATTAAAAAATCTACTATACCAGAAATAAAAGATGTAATAAATACAAAAAAACAAAAAATAAAAGAAGATATAAAAAGTACTTTGTCTGACAATATAAACAATGTATATGAAGTACTTGCAAAAGATCTAATAGAAGAGTTTAAAGAACCAGAAAAAATTATAGCTGCTGTACTAAAAAATGTTTATCAAGATGAACTCGAAACAAATAATTATAATGAAATTAAAGAAGTTTCTATAGACAAAAAAGGAAAAACAAGATTATTTGTTGCTCTTGGTAGAGCTGATGAAATGAATCCAAAAAAACTTGTAGATTATATAGAAAAAGAAACTAAAGTTCCAGGAAGAATTATAAGAGATGTAAGAGTATTCGAGAAATTTTCCTTTATAACAGTTCCTTTTGAAGATGCAGAAATCATAACAGCTATATTCAAGAAAAAATCTAAAGGTAGAAAACCTTTAATAGAAAGAGCAAAAGAGAAAAAAGATAATAATGATAGAAATGATAATAGAAACAATGACAGAAGAAGTAATGGAAGAAATTCATCAAGAAATTATGATAACAACAATAGAAGAAACAATTATAACAAAAAAAATAACAGCTCAGACAGACCAAAAAGGAATTATAATAAATCAGCAAATAACTAAAATAGTGGAGATTAAATCTCCACTATTTTTTTATTTGACTTATAAATTTTTATAAAAAGAAATTGCGATGAAATAACCTGAAAGAATAAATATTTTGAATAATGGACATTTAAGCATTTTATAATTGGATATATTTTTCCACTATTAACTCTTATTTGAGTTTAAGCTTTATTTTTACAGGATTATGATCTGTAAATTCAAATTGAAGATCATCTGCACTAATATTTAAAACTTCTACATTTGGAGAAACTAAAAAACCATCTAATATAGTTGTATAGTTTACTCCTTTTTCATAAACTATATCGGCAGATCTTGAAGTTGGAACTTTAGAGTCATATACCCATTTCCAATCTTCTGGCATTAAATTTTCATCTATTGTTTTTACCCAACTTTGAACTCCTTGAGTGGATTCAAAAAAATCATCAGTTATCTCTGGAAATTTCATATTCCAATCTCCACCTATAATAACCCAATTGCCATTTTCATACTCTTTCAAAGCTTTATTTTTTATAAATTCCATCTGTTCTTTTCTTAAATTTCCTTTATCAAAAGCAGAATTATGAGTATTTATAACAATGACTTCTCTATCTTTAAATGCAAATCTCATCTCAAGCATACATCTATCAAGATGAAATAATTTTAAAGGCCATTTATACTCACCTGGCAACTTATACCTTGCTGATAATATTGGCTTATATTTTGAAAACTCAACCAATCCAGCATTAACTTTCCCTATTGGATCATTAAAAGGAAAAGGTATATATGGATTAACATAATTAAAACCCATTGATGAATTATAATCTTTAAATATTTCTTTTATTTCATCATATTGATTTATATAAAAAGATCTTTTAGAATCAATATCAACCTCTTGAAGTAAAATTATATCACCATTTATACTTCCTAATATTTTTTTTATATTTTCAAAATTATTTAAACTTTCTTCTTCATTAGGATTATTTCTTGTACCTCCATCCATAAAATAATCCATATTCTTCCCCATACCAGCATATCCTATATTCCAAGATACAATAGTAAACTCATCATCAATATATGTTTTATTTTTTTCTTCAACTTTTAAAATTTGATAATCAGATGGTTTAAAATCTATAAAAGTATAATAACCAAAAAAAATAGCTATTAAAACAAATATAAAAATTAGTATCCGCAAAATCCATTTAAACATAAAATTATCCCCCTATCTAAAAAATAAAATGATTTAATTTGATATAATTATATTATATAATATAAAATTATTCAAAGAAGGTGAACTTCTATGAACCATGATTTTTTTAATTTTGATGAGTATAAGCTTAAAATTCTTGATAAAACTGATTATGAAATAATAAAAAACTTATATGAAAAATGTTCTGATTATTTTATTTTAAGCTCTAATACCAAAGCATCTAATGAAGATATAAATGAATTATTATTTAAACTTCCACCAAATAAAACTCTTGAAGATAAATTTATATTTGGAATGTTTTTGAAAGATAATTTAATTGGAGTAATAGATTTAATAAAAAATTTTCCAGAAAAATATGAATGGATTATTGGATTATTCCTGATAGATCCTTCAAAAAGAAAACAAGGTTTTGGAAAAATGTTTCATAATAAATTACTAGAATTTGCTAAAAGTAACAATGCAAAATCAATTAGAATAGGTGTAATAGAAGAAAATATTGATGGAATTAAATTTTGGGAAAATATTGGATATAAAAAAACAGATGAAATAAGTATGAAAATCAAAAATAAAAATCATATTGTTGATATAATGAAATTAAAACTCTAAAAAATTATAAAAGAGGGGATTATTATGGAAATCGAACAGATAAAAACTGACATAGAAAATATGAGAAAATTTTTTTCATCTAATCAAACAAAAAGTATTGAATTCAGAATAAATCAATTAGAAAAATTAAAGGATATAATACAAAAAAATCAAGAAAAAATAATGGTTGCATTAAAAGATGATTTAAACAAATCTTTTTTTGAATCTTATGAAACTGAAATAGGAATAACCTTAAGTGAATTAACCCACACTATAAAAAACTTAAAAAAATGGTCAAAACCGCAAAAAGTAAAAACACCAATAACAGCTTTTCCGGCTAAAAGTTATATTAAAAAAGTTCCATATGGAGTTACTTTAATAATGTCGCCTTGGAATTATCCTTTTAATCTAACATTTGCACCATTAATAGGTAGTATGGCAGGTGGAAATTGTTCACTTATAAAAGTTTCTGAATATTCTCCAAGAACATCTCAAATAATAGAAAAACTTATAAACGAAAATTTCAATCCAAACTATATAAAAGTATGGCAAGGAGAAATAGAAGTAAATAAAGAAATACTGAACCAAAAATTCGATTATATATTTTTTACAGGAAGTACAAACGTTGGAAAAATAGTTATGAAAGCAGCTTGTGAAAACTTAACACCATTAACTTTAGAACTTGGTGGAAAAAGTCCTTGTATAGTAGATAAAAACACAAACATAGACAAAACTGCGAAGAGAATTGCTTGGGGCAAATATTTAAATGCTGGTCAAACTTGTGTAGCACCAGATTATTTACTTGCACATAAAGATATAAAAGAAGAATTAATTGAAAAAATAGTTTATTATATAGAGAAATTTTATTCACAAGATCCAAAACAAAGTCCAGACTATCCAAGAATAATAAGTTCTAAACATTTTGATATGTTAATTCCATTGATAGAAAACGCAGAAATATATTATGGTGGTGAAAAAGATTCACAAGAAAAATATATATCACCAACAATAATAAATAATGTAAAATGGACAGACAAAATCATGGAAAATGAAATATTTGGTCCTATTCTTCCAGTAATCGTTTGGGAAGATTTAGATTATACTATAAACCTAATAAATAAAAGACCAAGACCTCTCGCATTATATTTATTCACAAATGATAAAGAAGTAGAAGAAAAAGTGTTAAACAATATAATTTTTGGTGGGGGCGTAATAAATGATACTATAATGCACCTTTCTAATCCTTATCTACCATTTGGTGGCGTAGGTGCATCTGGGATGGGCGGGTATCATGGTAAATATTCATTTGAAACTTTCACCCATAATATGAGTATAATGAAAAGAGGATTTTGGCCAGATATAAAAATAAAATATCCTCCATACTCTGGTAAATTGGATACTTTGAGAAAATTATTAAAATGAAAAAAAGTATATATTTAATAATACTTTTATCATTAATACAAACAATAATATACTCAAAAGGGATTATAATAGCAAATGATTCAATAATGCTAAAAACTTTTCGTGATGAAAATACACAATACTTTAAAAACATGGCAGAACATATAAACAAAAATTATGATGAAACTATAATACACCTAGGAAAAGAAACCGCTTATAAAAAAGGAAGTTTATTCTTTTATAAAACCTCAAAAGAAAATTTAAAAACACTTTTAGACAATTTAAAAACAAAAAAATATATTTGGTTTTTAGATAGTTATGGTTCTGAAGAATTTGAATATATATATCAAAATTATGAGACAATCGCAAAAGAAAACTTAAAATTTTTAGAAAATTCAAACATAGAATATGATGGAATTGCAATAGATCTTGAATGGATAAATCTAAATTCAAATTTTCAAAATAATAAAAAAATGATTGAAATCGTAAAAAATCTAAAAAAAATCGTAGGCGAAAAAAAACTTTTTCTCTTCTCATCAATAATAGAGGACGAAAAAGAAAATTCACTCAGAGGTTATGACGAATCTGAATTATCGAAATATGCTACTTTAGTTCCTATGATTTATATAAAAGATTTTGGATATTATTTACATGAGAATAAATTAAAATTGAATTTTAATGAAAATAGACTTGAAAACCTTTTAAAATACTTTAATTCAAAAAATTATAAAATTTCTTATTCACTTGAAAGTGGAATAATATTACATAGAAATCAAAATTTATATTTTATAAAAACTATAAATAACATAGATTCATTATATTCAAAAACAAAACAAATATATATTGATGAACAAAAACATTATAAGATTGAAAAATTGATTGTAATAGAAGATTTTTATATACAAAGAAATGATTCATTATATGAAAAAATACTTCAAAATGAAGAAATTTATTTTTTAAAAATAAATCCAGAAGCTGTAGAAAATAGCTTCTGGATTTGGGAGTATTTTATATACTATGATTAAAAAGAGTATCCTAAAGAAATACCCGCTCCAAAATTTTTCTTAAAAAAATCATAATAAAAACTAATTGAATAATTAAAATCACAAATATTATCCTTGTATTCTATAAAACTTTTATTCAACTCTTTTAAATCAAAATAATGTTTAAATCCAAAGTTTTTATAAGTACTACCAATCAAATAAGAAAAAACTAAATCATTTTCAGGATCCTTATAAAAATAATCCTTATAAATAAAATCTAAATTAGCTCTTAGTAAAAACTCTATATTTTCCAACACAAAATTAAAAACAAAATACCCTCCATTAACAGAAGTACTTTTTATAAATTCATCATAATTCTCAAGGTATTTTGTAGATTTAAACCCTAGAGTAAATGGTTTAAAAACATAACCAAATTCAGCTATATAATATTGATTATGACTTATACCCAATAAAGAAAAAAAATCATCATAATAAAATTCTATTAAAGATTTCCCAACTCTGTATTCATCATCAAAAAAGAAATTATCAAATTTTAATGCTACAGAAAAAACATCATAATAATTATAAGCCATATATATATTAAACTGATTCTCCCTATTCTCTTTCAAAAAATCAGTGATATATGAAGTTTTTATAAAAAAATGTTTATATTCTTCATACCAATTAATGAAAGCTAAATCACTTTCTTCAAGTTCATCTTTTTTATATTTTGAAAATATATTATAAGCTTCAGAAAAATTTAAATTCCAATAAAAAAATCTTGCTTTTCTCATTTCAATATCAGAATCTTCACCCTCAAAAGAGTTTAAAAGATTTATAGCTTTTTTTATATCTCCACTCCAAGCAAGTGCATTTGAATAATCAAGATAAACTTCTTTATTTTGATATTCTCTTATTAAATTCTCATATATATTTATAGCTTTTTTATATTCTCCACTCCAAGCTAAAGCTCTTGCTTCTTGAGTCAATTCATCATAATTTATAGAAAAAACATTTATAAAACTAAAAATAAAAATTAATAAAATCAAAAAATTTTTTTTCATATTTCCCTCCTCTTATCTTCTCAATTTAAGATTTCAATATATTATATCAATTTTTTGTTTTTCATATAAGTAACGATTAAGTTTCCATAACAAAAAATAGTAATTTTATCGTTACTTATATTTTACTTAAATTATTTAAATATGTTACTTTCAAATAGACTTGTATACATATATTAAGTATAATTTAATAAAGACTATTAATTAGGGAGGGGTTTATATGAAAAAAATTTATTTAATAATGACTATTTTGATAACATCTATTCTTTTAGTATCATGTCTTCCACAGAAAAAAGAATTTAATGAAGATATAACACAATATGATAGTATAAATATAATAAAAAATCCAAAAAATGCTGTAACTTATATTGAAGAATCGAAATCAAGAGATAATGATGACAATTATCAAATATATTATAAAGCAAAAATAAATTCAATGATGGTAGAAGATGTAAAAGTACAGGCAAATGATATAACATCTTATGATAACTATTCAGTAATAGCTTATAATACTGCCGGAGATGATGTAAAAGGAGCTATTCAAATAATAGATGTATCAAACCCAAACAAACCTGTTGTTGATTACAGAATTACTTTCTCATCTCATGAAATCAATGCAATTGAATATAATAAAAATACTGATGAAATAATATTCGGTGGGATAACAAAAATGCAAAATGGAAATACTGAACCAATAGTTGGTAAAATTGATTTAAGTGATATAAATGCTGAAAATATAGTAAATAGTATAAGATATGTAAATCATATAAATAATATTGAATCTGAAATAATATTCGATGAATATAATGTTGTAACTTCTATTGTAGAATTAAATTCCAATATTTTTGTGTCTATAGCTAAAAAAGGTGGTTTAATAAAATTAGACTCAAATTTAAATTATTTAAAAGACAGCAAAGATTTTCAAGATATAAAAGATATGAAAATCTCAAACCAAAAAATATACGCATTATCAGGTGAAAAAGGAGTTATATATCAAATAAATTCAGATTTAAGTTCATCATCTGAAATAAATTCAAAAGTTTTTGATACAGATGGAAAAGCAACTCTAGAAATAATAGAAAATGGAACTTTTGCCTATTCACTTGGAAATAATGGATTTGAAGTTCAAACTTTAAATCCAATTGATGAAACAAATTCAAAATTTGAAGAAAATAATTATACTGTAAATAGCATTTCTTATGATCCAGGATTGATATTAGCATCTTATACAAATGGTACAGAATCAGGATTTAAAATTTATTATCCTAAATTAATAGTTGAAAATGGCGAAATAAAATTTAAAGTTGAAAATGTAGGATCTGAAATTTTTACTTCTGATAAATATGGTTCTGAAATAAAAAATGCATCACCTAATTTTGTATATGTTAGAAATTATAATAAAAAAGATGGACTTTTAGAATACACTGATAAATATGCTTTTGCAGCTGCTGGAAATGCTGGAGTACTTTTTTATTCCATAAAATATAATTATGAAGTTACATACACAAACTTAGAAAAATCAAAAGATTATTATACAAATTTCAATAACTTTGAAAAAATTTCAAAAAAAATTGAATTCAAAGAAAATATAAGCAATGTTGGACTAAATTTTATATATTTAGAAGAAAATAGTCTTTTTTCAAGTGAGCTTGGAATTTTCAAACATTTTGAAAATACTCCTACTAAAATAGAAGAAATAGATACTAAAGAATACGAAAAATCAATAGTATCACCTAATATTTCAAGAAACGAAAAAGGAATTCATTTAAAAATGGGATCAACATTTTCAAAATCTTTTAATGGCGAGAATAAATATCTTGGAATATATATAATCGAAGATGGTTTTATTTCTAAAAACAATATGACATATACATCTGTAAGTGGTTTAAACTCTGATAATTTTGACATTTATTATGATAAAGATGGTAATGATGGAAAAGGTCAATTAATATTTCATCTAAAATACAAAAATATTTTAAATAAAAATGTTAGTTTCATTTTAAGATTCGATTATCAAGAAAAACCTTTAGATGAAATAATAAATATTTATAAAAATTAATTTTTAAATTGGTTGGTGAAAAAAATGAAAAAAATATTATTGATATCGATGCTCACAATAATATCCATATTATTTGTATCTTGTGTACCAAAAAAACAAGACTATAAAAGATATGATGCAAAATTTGATAAAATCGATATAAACTTAGAAGAACAAGAAATTGAAACGCAAGATTCTACGATAACCCTACAAACAACAAAAAGTAATACTCATGCAGGTATAAATCTTAATTATAGAGGAAATATAAAACCTGTTGAAATTGATGGTGTAAATGTACAAGCAAATGATATAATTATGAACAAAAATGATATGATATAGTGTTTATAGCTTATAATCTTGCTGGAGAAGATGCAAAAGGTGCCATTCAAATAATAGATTTTTCAAATGATAATAATCCAAAAATATTTACAGAAATAAAATTTAATAATGCTGATATAAATACACTTTATTATAATAAAAAATTAAATGAAATTGTATTTGGTGGAAATATTTTAAATGATGATAATGTTTCAGTACCTTTTATAAGTAAATTTGATTATTTTAATAAAACTAGCTTGAATAAAACTACTATAAAAAATCAAATAGAAAATAATTTAAGACTTGTAAAAAATGATATATCAGATGCAAAAGATATAAATTCGGGCTCATGGAATATGAAAGATGCGGATGATTTATTGCTTGCACCTAATACAGTAACAGGTATATCTTATGAACAATTTTATTATGTCACCCTTGCAAGATATGGTGGTTTAGCAGCATATAACAATCAGCTAAACAAAGTAAATTATATAATTTCATATGATGATATAAAAGACCTTGCAAAATATGATAATTATATTTATGGAATATCTGGAGACAATGGAACATTATTTAGATTAAACAATGGAGAAACAAGAATAGAAAAAATTCAAGATATAGGAAGATTTGGAAATAAAAATGGTAACTATACAGAAGCTAAAGCAACTGTACAATTCTTTGGCAATTATTGGCCAGATAATTTTAATTTCTTATATTCAATGTCAGAAAATGGGTTTGGATACTATTCCTATATGAGCAATAAAAAAATGACTTTTGATGAATTGAATGGAAATAAAATAACTTCTAATGGCGTTTCATATTCATTAATTAATGATAAAAAAATTGCTTTTAATACATTCTTTTATGAAGATATAGATAAAAAAATATCTTCCGGCTTTAGTATTCATGAAATAATTTTAGATAATAATAGTCTAAATTTAATTGGAACAGAAATATTGAATGAAGAAGATCCTGTTTATAAAGATGTAGAAAATCTATATGATGCATCTCCTAATTTCATAGAAACTAAATCATTTCAAAATAATAAAAATAAAATTTTAATGCTCTTAGCGGCAGGAAATTCCGGAATATTATATTATACATTAATGTTGAAATAATCATTTTATATAATAGGGGCTCTATCGCCCCTATTTTGATATAATTTAATAAATTAAAATTATTGAGGAGTTACTATGATATATAAAATAAATGATCATATATTTAGAATTGGAAATGATAAATTAATAAATCATCTTCAAAACAATATTTATCTTCTAAATTTTGATGAAGAAAAAATACTTTTTGGTTGTGGATCTATTAAAGAATTTGATTCTATAAAAAAATCAATCTCAGAAATATCTGAAATCAAAGATTTAGATTATATAGTATTGAGAGATACTTCAAATTGTTCTGCAATTAACAAATTTGAAGATAATGGTTTTAAAGGTAAAATAATAACACATTGGCGTACTGGTGAATCAATAAAATTATTCAATTTAAAATCCGAATTTTATTTTATAAATCAAAATAAAAATAATTTAAATTTGAAAAATGGAGAACAATTGAAATTTTTGCCCATACCTTATACACCTCATCCAGAAAATTTTATATGTGTTTATAATGATTTCCTTTTCAGTGGAAATATTTTTTCTTGTTTTAATAAAGAATTCTCAATTTATTCAAATAAAAATTCTATTAAATATATAAAATCATATCTCGAGTATTTTATATCTTCAGAAGATTTACTTGAAAATATTTATTTTAAACTAAAAGACTTGCAAATCCAAATGATTTTACCGACATATGGAGGAATTATAAAAGAAAATATAAATCTATATTTAGAAATTTTAAAAGATCTTAAATGTGGAAAATTAAATTTTCATAAGAATATAGACAATAAAAATGATATATTTTTAAACACTATAAATGAAATAATAGAATTATATATAAAATCTTATGGATTGAGTTTTTTAAATATTTTTAAATCCACAGAAATAAAAATAAAAGATAATAAAATAATCAAAACTAAAACAAGTTCAAAAAAATTATTAAATTTATTTTTAGAAATAATTTATCATAATTATGGTGTAAGACATTTAATAATAGCTGAAGACATAGTAAAAGAGAGACTTGTTGAAATGGAAATTCCAGAAATATTTAATTCATACATATATAAAAATGAAAAAGAAATCGAAGATTTAAAAGAAGAAAAAAGAAAACTTGAAGATGAATTAAATAAAATCCATAAAAGATCTTTAATCAATCCTCTTACAAAATTATACAATGGTAAATATTTTCTCAATTATTTAAATACAGAAATAGCAAAAATGGAAAAAAATAATGAAAAAGGATATATTATATTCATAGATACAGATAATTTATCAAAAATAAATTTTGATTATGGTAATGATGCTGGTGATGAAACCTTAAAAATAATTTCTTATATTTTAAGAGATTTAAAAAGGCCACAAGATCATATTTTTAAATTAAAAGGGGCTTTATTTGCCTATTATATATCAGATCAAGAAATATCCAAAGAAAAGGCTTATGAAATTGCAGATGAAATAAGAAATACAATATCTTTATCTGAAAGGTTTATAGAACATATAACTGTATCTGTTGCAGTAGTTGAAACCGATGAAATAAAAGATAATAGATTAATATCTGATGAAATGGTAGATGAAATATATAATCTTGCAATGATAAGGCTTAAAATAGCTAAAAATACAGGAATGAATATGGTTTATTCAGATGCCATGCTCAAAAAATTTGTAGATACTAAAGGAAAGATTTTAATAGTAGACACGGATGAAATGCATAAAAAAACTCTTAAAGAATTACTTGAAAATCTTGGTTATCTCGTTTTTACTTGTTCAGATGGAGAAACCTCTTTAAAATTAATAAAAGAAAACTTTCCAGATCTTGTAATAACATCTATAATGCTTCCAAAAATAGATGGTTTTCGTGTAAGAGAAGAGATGATAAAATACTCTTCTTTAAAAGAAATAATGTATATAATAATAGATTATGAAAAAAGTTATGAAAATGTCAAAAGAGCCTATGCTTTAGATATAAGTTATTTTTTTAAAAAACCTTATTCAACTGGTGAACTCCTTGAAATAATAAAAAATAAAATAAGGAGTTGAATTTTTATGATTTTAGATAAACAAATAATAATAAATCTTTTTATATTCTTTGCCATAATCGATACACTTTTGATAATAGGAATTATATTAGAAAAATATTTAAAAAAATATCAAAGAATTAAATTAAATAATATGCAAAATTTAATATCAAAAAATATAAATAATCCCCTTGAAATTAAAATTGAAGAACCTAAATACTTTATGCAAGCATATGCACAAATGAATCAATCTATAATGATCGATGAAAAAACAAAAAAAGAATTCATGGAATTAATAAAAAAATATGATATAGAAAAAAAATATATAAAAAGAATAAACTCAAAAATTAAAAGTAATTTAATACAAGCCATAGTTTATCTCGGAGAAATAGGAACTGAGGAATGTCGCTTAGTTTTAGAAGAAAAATTTGAAAATGAAAATGATTATATAATAAAATTATATATAGCTTACTCTTTATATAAAATACATAATAAAAATTCTATACCTATTTTAGTTGAAAGTCTTATAAACTCTCCAAAACCTTACAAGGAAAAAATTCAAGTAATGTTGTCAAAATTTGAAAATGATTTTCATGATTATATACTAACTATATTGGACAGAAAAGAAATAGAAATACAAATGATGATAATATATTTTGCATCACATTATATGGATACAAAGTTAAAAAGTTATTTAATATCAAAATCAAGAGACGAAAATATAGAAATATCAAGAGCAGCTGTTCAAAGTCTTTCAAAAAATTATTTTAACATATTGAATGATGCATATTATTTATACAATAAAGATTTGCAAATACAAAAAACTGTAATAAAAACACTTTCTAAAATAAATACAAAAGAAAATATAGATCAGTTAATTCCATTTTTAGAAAATGATGAAACTTATGAATACGCCATATATTCTCTTTCTAATATTCTTAGAGAAAACCCTAAATTTTTAGAGTATTTAATAGATATATTTGAAAATGAAAAAAACAATAAAATTAAAAAAAATTTAGCGAATGTAATATCAATTAAGATAGAATATTTTTTCTTTAAATTATTAACGAATGAAAAAGATAAATATGCAAATTTAATATATAACATAATATTGAGTGATGTAATAGGAGATACAATAGACTTTTTAAATAAAAATAAAAATATTCCAATTGAAAGAATTATTTTGCCTTATTTAAAAAAAGCAATTAAAAAAAATGAATACATAAAAAAAGAGTTTCAATTATATATAAATAAAAGAATTTTAAATGAGCTTTCATTAAAAAGAATTATACAAAAGCCTCCAAAAAAAGATACTAAAAGAGAAAAAGATAAAATCGAAAATTTAATTAAAATTTTAATAGGTGTTTTTACATTTTTCCCTTTATTATTTGTTTTAAGGCATGGAAAAATAATTCCAGATATAACTTTTATTGAAGGTTTAAAATTATATATATATGATTTCAATTGGTATTTAATAATATATGTCGTAATATTAAATGCAATTTATTTAATTCTTGTAATAATTTCATACTTTGAACAACTTCATCAAGAAAAAATGTGGAATTTAAAGTTCAAAGGTTTACTTTATACTTTTAAAATTCTTCCAGGTATATCAATAATAGCTCCAGCTTATAATGAAACAGAAATAATAATAGAAAGTACTAATGCACTTTTAAACTTACAGTATCCTGATTATGATGTTATAGTAGTTAATGATGGTTCAACAGATGATACTCTTGAAAAGTTGATAGATTATTTTAATCTTGAAAAAACAGATTATATATTAAATAAAAATTTGAATACAAAACCTATAAGAGGTATATATATAAATAAATCTATTCCAAAACTAATAGTGGTAGATAAAGAAAATGGTGGAAAAGCTGATTCATTGAATACTGGTTTAAATATATCAAAAAAAGAATTCTTCTGTGGAATAGATGCAGATTCTATACTTGAATCTGATGCACTTTTAAAAATAACAAGTTTAAAAATGGATACAGATCATGAAATGATAGCAATTGGTGGAAATATCTTACCTTTGAATGGCTGTAAAGTTAGTAAAGGATATATAGAAAAAATAAATCTACCATTCAAAACAATAGAAAGATTTCAAACTGTTGAATATATAAGATCTTTCATGGCAGGAAGGCTCGGCTGGGCAAGAATAAATTCAATGTTGATAATTTCTGGAGCTTTTGGTCTTTTTAATCGTAAAAGAATTATAGAAGCTGGAGGATATTTATCTGAACAAGGAAAGTACAAGAAAGATACAGTTGGTGAAGATATGGAACTTGTAGTAAGAATCAATAGAGATATGTATGATAAAAAAATTAAACATAAAATAGGTTATTCATACAATGCCAATTGTTGGACTGAAGTACCACCAAGCTATTTAAACCTTTATAAACAAAGAGATAGATGGCATAGAGGTCTTATAGATATTTTGATTTTTCATAGAAATCTAATGTTTAATCCACGATATGGAAAAATGGGATTCATATCTATTCCTTATTTTTTTATATTTGAATTAATAGGACCTTTAATAGAAATACAAGGATATCTTATGATAGTATTAGCAGGATTTTTTAATATTTTAAGTTTGAAAATGGGTTTTTTATTGTTTTTAACAACAATATTTATAGGTGTAACAACTTCTTTAGCTTCTCTAATAATAGCCGAAGATGAAGTTAATTATTTCAGTAAAAAAGAAACTTTTTTGTTAATCCTTTTTTCATTTTTAGAAAATTTTGGTCCAAGACAGTTCATGAGTTTTGTAAGATTAAATGCTTTTAATAATTCTCTAAAAAAACCTATGGGTTGGTCAAAATTTGAAAGAATAGGTTTTGAAGATAAAGATAAAAAACAATAATGAAATTACTTTTCATTATTGTTTTTTTTAAAATTCTTATAAAAATCTACTATCAATCCAGTTATAAATTCATTTCTTGATAAGTCTAAAAGCCCTTTATTTTTAGCTCCATCTCCACAAAGTTCTTTTAACATCTCTTTTACTTCAGATGGAAGTCTAAATGTAAAATTTTCTTTTGGATTCATATTTCTATAAGGTATTATAAAATTTCCTTCTCTTTCATCCGCAAAAACAGATGGGTTCATTTCAAGTTCAAGATCTGAAATTTTTTTACTCGTTTTATGTTCAAATTGTTCCATTTTTTCTTCAAGTCTTCTTATTTTCTTAAGTATTTCAGAATTTTTTTCCTTCTCATATTCTTTGAGTTTTTTCTCTTTTTTCGATTCTTCTTCAAAAATTTTCTCTAATTCTTTTTTGTATTTTGAAATACTATTTTTAGATATCATTATATTTCTTGCTTTCATAATTTCTACAATTTCTTCATAAGAATAACCTTTTTTTATAAAATTGTGAATCTCTACCCAGTTTGTTTTAACATTTTCCATCATACTCATACTATCGCCTCCAATAACAAGTACTTCTACTTGTAATTATACAATTAATTTTTGTTTTTGTCAAGAAAAAATAATTTTAATATATATAATTGTAATTTTATTCACAAGTTATATTGTGAAAAATTTCATTATTTTTTTACATATGTGATATAAATAACTTAATCAATATAATATAAAATATAAATGAAATCAGTTATATAATGACAATTTTTGATGTTATTCGATAATAAAAGTTATTATCTACCTTTAAGGAGGTTTAACTATGAGTATTGAAAAGGTTAATTCAGTAGAAAAACTTGAGAAGTTGATACAAAAAGTTAAAGAATCACAAAAAATTTATGCAACTTTCTCACAAGAAAAAGTTGATGAAATTTTTAGAAGAGCTTCTATTTCAGCAAATTCTTATAGAATTTGGTTAGCTAAAGAAGCTGTAAAAGAGACAGGAATGGGTATCACTGAAGATAAAGTTATAAAAAATCATTTTGCAGCTGAATATATATATAATAAGTACAAAGATGAAAAAACATGTGGTGTTATAGTCGATGATAAAACTTATGGTATTAAAAAAGTTGCTGAACCTCTTGGAATAATAGCAGGAATAGTTCCAACAACAAATCCTACTTCAACTGCTATTTTTAAAGCTTTATTAGCTTTAAAAACAAGAAATGCTATAATATTTTCTCCGCATCCAAGAGCAAAAAAATCTACTATAGCAGCAGCAAGAATAATTTTAGAAGCTGCAATAGCTGCAGGAGCTCCAGAATTTATAGTTGGTTGGATTGATGAACCTTCTATAGAGATGAGTCAGTATTTGATGCATCATAAAGATATTAATTTAATACTTGCAACAGGTGGTCCTGGAATGGTAAAAGCTGCTTATTCTTCTGGTAATCCTGCTATAGGTGTTGGTGCTGGTAATACACCTGCAATAATAGATGAAACATGTCATTTAAAAATGGCTGTTAATTCTGTTTTGATGAGTAAAACATTTGATAATGGTATGATTTGTGCATCAGAACAATCTGTTATAGTTTTAGATGAAATTTATGATGAGGTAAAAAAAGAATTTTTAAATAGAGGCGCTTATATATTAAGCAAAGATGAAAAAGATAAAGTTGGAAATGTTTTAATAAAAGATGGAAGATTAAATCCAGATATCGTAGGACAACCAGCATTTAAAATAGCTGCTATGGCTGGAGTTAAAGTTCCTGAAACTGCCAAAGTACTTATAGGAGAGGCTTCTAAAATTGAAGAATCAGAGCCATTTGCACATGAAAAACTTTCTCCTACTCTTGCAATGTATAAAGCACAAGATTTTAGAGAAGCTGTTGATAAAGCCGTAAGTCTTGTAGAATTTGGTGGAATGGGACATACATCTGTTCTATATACAGATCAATTAAACAAAGATAGAATTGATTATTTTGGTTCTAAATTAAAAACTGGAAGAGTTTTAATAAATATGCCTTCTTCACAGGGAGCAATTGGAGATATTTATAATTTTAAACTTGAACCTTCTTTAACGCTCGGTTGTGGTTCTTGGGGTGGTAACTCTGTAAGCGAAAACGTTGGTGTTAAACATCTTTTAAATACAAAAACTATCGCTGAAAGAAGGGAAAATATGCTTTGGTTTAAAGTTCCACCAAAAATTTATTTTAAATATGGTTGTCTTCCACAAGCTATTGAAGAATTAAATGATAAAAAAAGAGCTTTCATAGTAACAGATAAATTTTTATACGAGTCAGGATATACAGATAAAATTACAAATGTTCTTGAATCAATGAATATAGATTTCGAAGTATTTTTTGAGGTTAAGCCAGATCCAACAATTGATACTATTGAAAGAGGTTTAAGTATAATGAATGTATTTAAACCGGATGTTATAATTGCCATGGGTGGTGGTTCTCCTATGGATGCCGCTAAAATAATGTGGTTAATGTATGAAGATCCAACAGTTAAATTTGAAGGTTTAGCTCTCAGATTTATGGATATAAGAAAAAGAGTTTATAAGTTCCCTCATTTAGGAAAAAAAGCTTCAATGGTTGCAATTCCTACAACATCTGGAACTGGTTCAGAAGTAACTCCTTTTGCAGTAGTAACAGATGATAAAACTGGAGTAAAATATCCTATTGCAGATTATGAACTAACCCCTAATATGGCAATAATAGATACGGAACTTGTAATGTCCATGCCAAAAAAACTAACAGCTTATTCTGGTATTGATGCACTTGTTCATGCTTTAGAAGCTTATGTATCAGTTTTTGCAACAGATTATACAAATGGTATATCTTTAGAAGCTATAAGAATTTTATTTAAATATTTAAGAAGAGTTTATAATGATGGTCAAACTGATATAAAAGCAAGAGAAAAAGTACATTATGCTTCAACAATGGCTGGAATGGCTTTTGCTAACGCATTTTTAGGTGTATGTCATTCTATGGCACATAAACTCGGAAGTGCTTTTCATGTTCCTCATGGATTAGCTAATGCTTTATTGATAACAGAAGTTATTAAATATAATTCAACCGATGCACCACTTAAACAAACTGCTTTTCCACAATATAAATATCCTCTTGCAAAAGAAAGATATGCTAAAGTGGCAGATTATCTTGGTTTAGGTGGAAATACTTTAGATGAAAAGGTTCAAAAACTTATAGATGAAATTGAAAAATTGAAAAAAGATTTAGATATACCAGAATCTATTAAAGATGCTGGTGTTTCAGAAGAAGAATTTTATACTAAACTCGATGAAATGTCAGAACATGCTTTTGATGATCAATGTACAAATGCAAACCCAAGATATCCTTTAATAAGTGAAATTAAATCTATGTATATAACCTGTTTTGAATCTAATAAAGAGGTTAAAAAAAATAAAAAAAATCTAAATAAAAAATAATAATAAGAGAGAGTTTAAAACTCTCTCTTATTATTTTTGAAGATTTTCCAATTCTATCTTTGACATTTTTTTTGCTTCTTTTCCTTGAATTATCCAATTTTCATGTGGTGGTAATTCTATAACTTTATTAAACATCTTTATCGCTTTTTCTTTATCATTTTTATTTTTGTAAAATATTCCAAGTTCATAATATGTATTAATATAAGCTGGTTCTGCCTCAAGGGCTTTTAAAAGATATTCTTCTGCCTTTTTATCATTTTTCATCGGCCAAGGCGTATCTCTATATCTCATCCCCATAGCTACTAAAGAACCATAATTTTTACAATCACACTCTATGGATTGCTTAAAATATTTATCAAAATCTCCAAGTAAAAACATACTTTCAAATATTCCACTGAATTGTGCTAATCTTCCTACTGCTGCTCCAGCGACATAGTTAGTATATGTATTATTTTCAATTTCAACAGCTTTTTTTGCTTTTTCAACTGCTTTTTCATATAATTCTTTTCTTGTTTCATTTTCTTGATATCCCCAATTAGCTATTTCTGTCATAGCTTCGGCATTTAAAGCCATAATATTTGCATTTTTTGTCTCTTCTGCAGTTTTTTCTATTATATTTTTCATTTCATCAAAAATTCTATACGAGTTTGCATGTAAAAATTCTTGTTTGAGTTCTTCATATGAATATGCTTTTAAAGTAACTAAAATCAATAATATACTAATAATTAAAGTATATTTTTTCATAATATCCCCCCTTAATATAATTATAACATAATAAAAAAGAACAATCTGATATAAAAATCAGATTATTCTTTTTTTGATAAGATTTAAAAAAATTTCTTTAAATTTTTCATCATTTTCATAAGTTCTTTTCGCTGGTCCTTTTATTCTCTTATGCTTTTTTAATTGTTTTTGATTTAAGTATCTTTTCATCATAAGTATATCTATATTATTTTCATCTATTATTTTACCATAAAAATCTATGCAAAAAGTTTTTTTGGCTAAAGCCATTGATGCAAGTCCATAATCATTTGTAACAACTATATCTCCATCATTGGAATCATTAACTATTTTAAAATCTGCAGAATCTTTTCCACTTGCAACAACTATATTTTTTGAGTATTCAAAATTTATAATATGTGATTCATCAAAATACATATTTACATTGATATTAAACTTTTTTGCTATTTCTATTATTATTTCTTTTACGGGACATGCATCTGCATCAACTAATATTTTCATCTATATATTTGAAAGCTCTCCTTTTATAAATTCGACAAGACTTTTTACATAATCTCTTGAAAAATCAAATTTTATTCCAGCCGTTTCATATATATCTTTTATTCCCTTTGAATATCCGAGTTTTAAAAAATCATCATACATTTTTATAGCACTTTTTCCATTTTCTTTATAGTTTTTGTATATTGCTATTGCTCCCAATTGAGACATCGCATATTCTATATAATAAAAAGGAACTTCAAATACATGTAATTGTCTCATCCATTTTATTTGTTTTTCTTTTTCAAGATCTGACCAATCTATTCCCTCATCAAATCTATCAACTAATGAAGCAAAGTATTCATTTCTTTCTTGTACTGTGTGATTAGGATTTGTATAAATCCAATGTTGAAATGCATCTATTATCATTACCCAAGGTAATGTCTTTAAAGTACCCTCTAATTGATCTCTCTTAGCTTTTTTTAAGTCATTATTTTCATCATAATATTCAGATAAATAATCTAAAGTTAAAAGTTCCATAGACATAGAGGCTAATTCAGCAACTTCACTTGGTACATCTCTGTACTCTGATATTCTTATGTCTTGAGCGGCAAAAGCATGCATTGCATGGCCTGATTCATGTAAAAGTGTTCTAACATCATTGTTTAGTCCTATTGCATTCATAAATATAAAAGAACCTCCACTTTCACTTAAAGGATAAGAATATCCACCGGGAGCTTTTCCTTTTCTATTTTCAAGGTCTAAATGACCACTATTTTTCATCATTTCAAGTTTTTTTCCATATTGAGGATCTACTTTATATAAAATTTTAATGGCTTTTTCAACAAATTCTTCATTATTTTTAAATGGTTTTAATATTTTTCCATCCAAATCAACATTCATATCCCATGGTCTTAACGATTCTATTTCTAATTTTTGTTTTCTTTCTTCTGAAAGTTCTTTTAAAAATGGAATTACTTCTTTTTCAACTGATTCATGAAATTCAAATAAATCTTCAGGAGTATAATCAAATCTTGCTTTTGCCTTATGCATATAATCCCTATAATTATCATAATCTGCATTTTTTGCCATATTTATTCTTAATTTTAATAATTGATCAAATACTTCTTGTATTTCGGCTTCTTTTTCTATAATTGCTTTTGATGATTTCATAAATGCTTTTTCTCTTATAGATCTATCTGGATTTTTAGAATATATTCCCATTTGAGATAAAGTTTTTTCTTCACCATCAAAATTTATAATAATTTTGGATATTATTTCTCCATATTTACTACTTATTTCTTGTTCTTTTGCATTTAATTCTATATTTTTCTCTCTAAATATATTTATAGAATTAGATATGAGATTCTTCAAATGATCATATTTATGATCAAGTTGTTTAAATCCTTTTGAATCATATAATTGTTTTTTCAATTTAAAATCATAACTTGCCGAAGGAGCTATCACTTGTGAATAAAATCTATTGAATTCCTGTTGTATTTCTGGCTTATCTGCGTTACATGACATTTTTATATATTTCCAAGCCATCTCTTCAGAAATTATAGATTCAAGTTCATCTTTAATTTCTATGAATTTTATAACTTCTTTTTCTTCATTCAAATTCATATTTTCAAGCTTTTTGTACTCATTTTTTAAATCTTCAAGAGTTTTAATTTTAAAAGATTCATCATAATATTTTCTTTCTCTTGGTTCAACTTTTTCATTAGTATACATAATTCTTCCTCCTTCTAAAGGTTAAATAAATTATATCATATTTTATACTTGATATATTTCAGATATATGAGTTATAATATTGTTAATATTATTATTTTTAATTAATTTTTATCAAAAAAATTATTGTTTTTAATCGCTTTATCTTTAACATTATTCTTAGTTTCTTGTACTCCAGATATGAATAAAGAATCATATACTGTAACATTTGATAAAAATGGTGGCTATGTTGAAGCCAATCCAAAATCCATCAAAATAGAAAAAGGTCAACCTATAATAAATCTTCCCGAACCTCCTAAAAGAGGTCGCTTAGAATTTGATCATTGGGATTCAAATCCTGATGGAAAAGGCTACAACATCGATGCATTAACAATTATAGATAAAGATATAACAGCTTATGCTCAATGGGCTCTCTATAATTTTTCTTTTTCAACATTTAAAAACACCGGTATAGATAATATTGGATGGTATCCTATTGATAATTATGAATATATATTGATTCATGTAACCACACTTGAAAATTATAAAATAGATAAAATCAATATAGTGATGGATGGAAAAAAATATGAAACAAATCAAGAATGGTCAAAGATAGAATTTGATGATTCACTCGATACTCTTTTTACATTAAAAGTAACGGCAAGTGCTACTTTAATTAGTAATTAATAAAAAATAAAAAAAAACACGGGATTAAATCCCGTGTTTTTTTAGAACTTAAAAGTAAGCTTTAAACACAAATGATACTGAATTTAAACTCTCCATAGCATTCAAAGCATGTGCATCATCTTCAGCATATGCATAGCTCAAAACTATAGAAGGTTCGAAATTATCTATTCCCTTATAAGAGAGTTTGGTTTTTAATTGATATCCAGGTTTCCATTCATCATTTATTTTTGAGAATGCTACTATTCCAGCACCTTCAACTGCAAAATCTTTTATATTTGATTTTATATATAAATCTCCACCCATTGAAATTTTATCTTTAAATTCTTCATTTGGAAGACCATTGAAATATTCTGCACCTAAAGTCAAATCTTCACCTTTTGTATATTCTGCTCCAAGTACTGTTTTTACATAAGCTTTTTCGAATATTTGTACATCTTCTTTTGATTTTTTTACTATTGGTTTTAAATCTTTGTCATATGTTGGAATTTCTATATTAACTTCTACATTTTCATTTTCTGGAATTATCAAAGCTGCTTCTCCATGGTATGAAATTGAATCAATAAAGTTTGAAACTCCTTGATAATCTAATGTAACAACATTTCTATAAGGTCTATAATATTGAACTGTTGATGTTGCTTCACCCAATTTATCATATTTATAATCTATTGTTTTTGGTACTAAAAATTTATAATGATCGAAAGCATAACCCAATTTAACATCAAAATTCATAATACTTGTTGAAACTTTTGCTGAATAATTTGAATTTGCTAAATTTAATTTATCTTCATTTTCATATGTTTTTTCAATATCTTTTACAACATATTCTGTTGGAATTATTTTTGCAATACTTTTTATATAAGCTGCTGTCATAGGATCTGTACTTTCTATTGCTGATGCTTTTTTATTTAAAGTTTCTTTTGCATTTTTCGCTTCAGTAGCTATATTTTCATTAACCCCTTTGTTTATTTCATTTGTTAAAGCTTGTGGATACAACAATGCTGATGGTATATCATCATTTGTTTTAGGAATAAAGTTTAATTCATATGCAAAGTTTCCTAAAAATCCTGTATAGTTTAATCCATCGATTGCAATAGCTTTATTGTTTTCAAAAGGATTTATTAAATCATGTGCTGCTAAAATTACTGATGGACTATAGAGTGTTGAACTACCTGTTGCTGGTAAAAATCTTCCAAATTTTAAAGTACCATAATTCATATAAATAGATGCATAAGCTTCATTTATATTGTATAAAAAATATGGTTCTGATATATTGCTTAAACTATTGAAATATGTATTATATTTTCCTAAATAATTTCCCATCATATCTGGCATTTTTCCTATATTTATTGAAACAAGATCTCCAGTAGTCTTAAAGTATATACTTCCAACTTGTTTTTCAAGATCAATTGTCGTTTTTAACCCTTGATATGTTGTTGAAGCATCTTCAGAAAAATTATAACCATATAGATAATCTAATGTTCCATTAAATGAGAAAGCTGTTGCTAAAGTTAAGACAGTGACTAAAGTTATTAAAAGTTTTTTCATCTTTTATCCTCCCCTTATTGTATTCTTAAAACTGGTTTTGATATATTCATTTTATTAAAAAATCTATTTGTAATTCCAATATCAAAGTCTGCTTTTTTTATATCTAATACTGTTGAATGATTTGAAGTTAAGTCTGTTAATTCTATATGTGAATATAATTTATGTCCTTCAAAATCTTTTAAATTTGTAAAACTCATAGTCTTTATATGTTCATCTTTTTGATTAAAAAAATCAACATCTTTTATAAGCATATTTTCTTTTTCTACAATAGCTACTATTCTTCCATAATCTGTATCTTCATCTTCAGGAATTATTTCAACTTTATAAAAATTATTATTATCTTCTAACAAATTTGATGTATAATCTCCTGATTTTTCATTATATAATAATGAAATATCTGAATATTTTAAATCAGATCCTACAAAATTTCCATTTTTTGCTCCACCTGATATTCTTTTCGTTTTTCTATATGCAGGCATATATATATATATTTCATCATCTGATAATGTCAATAGAGTTATCATTTTAACTTCAGCTGGAGTATTAAATCTAACTAAAGCTAAAGAATCATCATTTTCTTTTAATAAGAACATATCGAACTCTCTTGCTTTTTCATTTCCATTGGCATCTATAAGTTTCATTGTTATTTGTGATTTTTGGCTATCAAAATCATCATGTTCATCTTTCACCATATCGAGAACTTCTTTTCCTGTAACTGCAAAAGCCATACTTAGTGCGAATACTGATAATAAAATAGTTGTTATAATTTTTTTCATTGTTAATTTCCTCCTTTATCTTTAAGTTTCTTAATTATTTTTGATCCTTTTGAAAATTTTCCTAAAATTTTATCACTCAATAAAGTCATAACCATTGGAAATATAGTTAAAGTTAGTATAGGTGCTATTATCATAGCTGATGCAGTTAAAATTCCAAATTGTCTTAACATACCTATATCTGAGAATATAAATGTTGCAAATCCCAATACTACCGCTAATGAATTTATTATTATAGCTCTTCCAGATGTAGCTGATGTTTTTACTGCAGCTTGAAACTTATCTCCTAAATTTGCATACTCTATTTTAAATCTTGTTAAATAATGTATAGTATAGTCTATACCTGCACCGATTGTTATAGATGCAATTGTAACTGTAGCTGCATTTAAAGATATTCCTGTCATTCCCATTATTCCAAAATTTGATAGTATTGTTAATGATATTGGAATTAAAGATAATAATCCTACAAATATAGATCTCATTTGAATTGAGAATATTATAAATACAAATAAATAAGCTAAAATCATTGATTTTGTTTGATTATCAAATATCATGTCATTAACTTCATTTGCAAGTATAGGGATACCTGTTATTCTTACATCTAATTTGTTATTTCCACCTTGAACTGGAACCTGTAAATCATTTACATATTGAGATAATTCTTTTATTTGTTCATCATTGAGTCCTACATCTATATTTTTTATTTTTGAATATGCAAAATCCGATTTTATTTTTGCTTCATTTTCAAATGTATAATATTCAAAATATTCAGATAGAAAATCATTTTCTCCACCCATTAAAAATGCTTTTAATTCATCTTTAGTTATTTCTTCTTCTCCATAATTAGTTATATATTTATTAAAATCATTATAAAATTTATCAAAATTCATCTTATCTATTATTTTTAAAACATTCATATTTTTTACATCTACTATGTTTTGGGTTAATGTATCTTTGTATGATCCGCCTCTTGCATAAACAAATCTTCTTATTTCATTTTCAAATGCTTTTAAATGGTCTGAATTTGATGTATCAAAATCTTCTACAGAATATTCTTTTAAAATATACTCTTTTTCAAACTTTAAAAGTTCTTCATATATACTTTCAACCCTATTAAATACTTCTGTATTAACCATTATTTGAGCCACTGATTCATTGTCTTCTGCTTTTAATATTTTATCTATGCCTTCAGATCCTTCTATGAGCATATAATTTTGTTCTAATGCTGCATTAGATCCTGGTATATATTCTGTACCTGTAAATCCTTTTGTTAGTTTAGCAACAACCTCTGATATATCAGTTGTTTGAGAAATAATATTGAATGATTTTGAATAAGTTATTATATCTCTTAAAGATCTGTTAAAATAAAAATCTCTAAATGAATTATCTCCATCAGCTTTAAAATCTATAAATATATAGTCATTTCCTCCAAAATTGTTTCTCAAGAACTTTGAACTCTGAACTATTTCTGTTTTATCATTTAAGAAATTTTCTATTTGTGTGTCTGCTGTTATTTTAGGGATATATAATGAAAATAACACAATGAAAACTCCTATAACAGTAAATGTTGTAACTCTATGATAAACAATGCCATGAGTTATTTTCTTTAAGAATGGACTTTCTCCTTCTTCAGACATCTTTTTTCTTGGTTTTGGAGATATTATCAATAAAATTGATGGTACGAGAATAGTCGCTGAAAGTAGTGAAATAGCTATACCTATGGATGTAAATATTCCAAGCTGCCATACAGGTTTTAAATCCGCTGTTAAAAGTGATAAAAATCCTGCGATTGTAGTAAATGCACTCAATAATACAGCTGTTCCAACTGTTTTTACTGTTTCATTTACCGCTTGTTCTCCAACAAGTCCTTTTTGTACTTCTTCATAATATTTGCTTATTATATGAATTGCATAAGCTGTACCAATTCCAACAACAGCAACGGGAACTGCAGCAGTAGTTGTATTAAATGTAAGACCACTTAAAACCATTATTCCCACTGTCCAAATATCAGCTATCGCAACAGATATTATAGGTAATATTACTCCAGTAGCTGTTCTAAAACTAAAGAATAAAACAAGAGCCACTAAAAATGTAACTAAAGGAACAAGTGTTCTTAGATTAGCTTTTACTATGGATTCTATTTCACCATTTGCAAGAGGTGTTCCAAGTAAATGATATTTAATATTTGAATTTTCAAATATTTCTCTTACTTCATCCCCTATTATTAATCCATCAGCATCATCTTTTAAACCTATTATTATCAAAACATTATTTCCATCATCTGATATAAATTTTCCTTTTAACATTTCATCTGACATTATCATTACTTTTGCTTCATCTGAATCATAATCTTTTAAATCTAAAGATGATTTTAAATTTCCAACGGAAATTTCTCCAAATTCATTTGAATTTATTCTTGGAGCATTAATCAATGAAATAACATTGTCTACTCCCTCTAATTCTTTCAATTCATCAGATATATCTTGAATATCATTCAAATGTTTTGAAGCATCTTCAAATTCAACTGCCGATAAAATAAGAGTATTTAATCCAAAATTTTCTGACACCTCATCATAAATTATTTTTTGTGGGTCGTCTTGTGGTATATATTTTTTTATATCATCTTCTACTCTTACTTGAAGAGCAAAACTTCCAAGAAACAAAGTTACTACAGTAAATAAAATTATGTATGTCCACGACTTTTTCTTGTTCAAGTGCATAAAGCTTCTTCCTCCTTTGGTGGCAAATAGTAAACACATTTTCTTTCATACATAATTTACACCCTTTAGTTTACAAAATTCTTTCAAAATAAATAAGATTTGGTGGCAGATAATTAATACTTATTAAAGATGATAGAATAGAAATAGGAGGTGATCTAAAATGGATAAACCATTTTTCAAAGCTTCTTCTGACAGTGAAGCAGAGGATAAAATGCTTGATATGGGAATTTTAAAGTATAAAGAAGTATGTCCTTATTGTGGAAGTACAGAGATTTATCATATTAGAAGAAATCATATAAAATGTAAAAAATGTAGACGTGAATGGAGTAAATATAAAGATTCCCTTTTAGAAAATATAAGGATTAAACCTTTAACTTTTTTAAGAATAATCGAAAAAATTGCAGAAGGAACTTTATTAAAAAATATTTCTGATGATCTAAAAGTTTCTTATAATACGGTTTTAAAAGTTAGAAATAGAATTAAAAATCAAATAATTAAAGAAGTTTTTAAGCTTGAAAATGTTGATGGAAATATTTTAATAGGGATAAAAATAGTTGAGGATTATTTAAAATTTGAAGTGGTCAAAAACTTAAACTTTTCCATTATAAAATCAAATAACGTTTATAAAATAGGTAGAATCTATTTTATAGAAGATTATGAAGATTTTGACCATTTGATAGTAATAAGTGAAGAATCCATTGAAAAGTTAGAAAAAATGTATAGAGTTCCAAATATTGATGATTTTAAAAATGAAATTAAACAATTTTTAGAGGATTTTTCTGATAAAATAAAGAGGGGAAAGATAATAAACTCACCTACAATACTTTATACTATAGCTCAAAGTGCTTTACAATATAAGCATGAAAAAGATTATATTGTAGAACTTTTCCTCAATGCTTTTCAAAAAGCTTAAAAAAAGGGGGGATAGAATGTACAAATTTCATGATGGTTTATACACAGATGTTAGAATAGAAAATACATTTGAATCTAATATCGAAGTCACAAATGAAAGATTAGATAATATGAAAGAAAATGACTATTCGGGAGCCTTTATCAGAATTTTTGATGGTAAAAAATGGTTTTATTCTTCTTTAAATGATATAAGTAAAATTCAAGAAGAAATAGATTCTTTATCAAAACTCGCTTCAAAAGATATGAACATAAATGATAACCCTATAGTTAAGAAACTTCAATCTAATAAAGAAAAAATCTCTTTTTATAAGGATAATAGTGTGAGGGATATTTCAATTGAAAAAAAATTATCAGATCTTTCATCATGTTTTGAAATTTTAAAAAGTTATGACTTAATAACATTATGGAAAGCTAATTACATGGATTTGAATATACATAAAGAATTTTATTCAAGCAAGGGGTCTAATCTAAGTTTTGATTATCAAAAAGTCGGGTTTAGATTTGGTTGGAACCTTTCTTTCAAAGATGAAAAACTCTCTGAAATATTTGATGGTTCTGATAATTTCTATAGTATTATGAGTTTTAAAAAGGATGATCTCATAAAAAAAATAGATCAATCTATAGATTTCATTAAAAATTCGAAAAACATAAAACCTGGTAAATATACAGTTGTACTTTCACCTTTAGCTGCCGGAATTTTTGCACATGAAAGTTTTGGTCATAAATCAGAAGCAGATTTCATGATTGGTGATGAAAAGATGAAAAAAGAATGGAAGTTAGGAAAAAAGGTTGGGAGTAGTATATTGAGCATAGTTGATGATGGAAATGAAAAGGGGAATGGATTCGTACCTTTTGATGATGAAGGAAATAGAGCCCATAAAACTTATCTTATAAAAAATGGAATTTTAAGTGGTAGATTACATTCTTCTACAACGGCTGCTGATCTTGAAGAAGAAACTACTGGAAATGCAAGAGCTTTAGATTTTGAATACGAGCCTATAGTTAGAATGACAAATACCTATATAGAACCGGGAAAATTATCTTTTGAAGAATTGATCTCTGATATAAAAGAAGGAATTTTTATAGATAGTATATCTCATGGTTCTGGTATGTCAACTTTTACTATGGCACCAAATATGTCTTATTTGATAAAAGATGGAAAAATTGCAGAACCAGTAAAAATTTCTGTAGTAACTGGAAATGTCTTTGAAACTTTGAATTTAATTGAAAATGTTTCAAAAGAATTCAAACTACTTTCTTTTTCTATGGGTGGTTGTGGAAAGTTAGAACAAATGCCTTTACCTGTAGGATTTGGTGGTCCTTATGTAAGGGTTAAAGAACTTAATGTTCAATAGGGGGAATTTTTATGATTAAAGAGTTTTTTAAAATAAAAATCAATGAAACGTTTATAAAAATAGCCGATACAAAAGTAGAATCTATTAGAAAAAAACAAATTGAAGAAAATGCTTTAAGACTTTATAATGATGGCTTTATAGGAATAGCTGGAAAAATGGGGAATTATGAAGAAGATGAATTGATTAAAAAAGCTGAAAAAGCTTTGAATTATAAAATACCATATGATTTTAAACTGACTGAAAACGAAAATTTAAGTCTGAAATTTGGAAAAGATGTAATATCAAATGATTTATTGTTAGAAAAAACAGAAGAAATTCTTGAAAAGTTTAGAACTAATATTCCACAATTTATTTTTTCTTTTGGAATTAAAAAAATTAATAAAATAAAGTATTTAAAAAATGATTTAAAAACTGAATTAAAATCAGAATTAAATTATTATTCTTTAGGCTTTTTGATTAAAGATAAAAATTCTTCTAATATAATGGATTCTTTTTCTGGATATGATGGATTTGAAGATAACTTTAATAAAGCTTATGAAATCACAGAAAAAATATGTAAAACGCATTTAAAGAACATCGATATAAAAAATGGGACTTATCCTATAATATTTTTTGAAAATGAAGGTCTACCAAAATTAAAATTCTATCATGATTTACATGGAATGATATTTGGTTCTGGAGGCTCTATATTTTCTAATAAAATGAATGAAAAAATTTTTGCAGAGAATTTTACATTATATCAATCAAATAATCCTCAAGATAATAATTTCTCACATTTTTTTGATTCAGAGGGTACTTTTGAAAAAGTAGGATTTAGAACAGCTTTAATTGAAAATGGAATTTTAAAATCTCCTTATACAGATAAAAAATCTTCAAAATTATTCAATCTTCCATTAACCGGAAGTGCCGGTGGAGAGTATGATTCAGTTCCTTCAATTATTCCTTGTAATTTTAAAATAAAAAATACTCACAAATCATTAAAAGATATTTTAAATGGTAAAAAAGCAATACTATGCCATTTAGCCTCAGGAGGAGATTTTACTTCTGATGGTGTATTTGCATCTCCTGTACAAACAGCTTATTTGACAGATGGTGAAAGTTTATTGGGTAAGATACCAGAAATAAATATTTCTTCTGATATTTATAAAATGTATGGAAAAGATTATCTTGGAACATGTAATAATACTCTGTTTGATGATAATCAAACTATAAATGTAATTAAAATGAAAGTTGAAAAACTTTAAATCTTTAGAACCTTTTAGTTTTAATCTTAATCTAAAAGGTTCTTTTTTTATAATTTTGATTTTATTTGTCTTTAAACCATATTTTTAATCAAATTATAAAATTGACTATTAGGTAAAAAGTATTTAAAATGTATATATAGAATATAAAAAGATTGGGGATGTAAATATGATAAAAGAATATTTAACAGAAGAAGTAAAACCAGCTATGGGCTGTACGGAGCCCGCTGCAGTTGCTTTATCTGTAGCAAGGGCAAAAAAAGAATTAAAAGAAAAAATTTCAAAAGTGGAAGTAATAGTCAGCAAAAGTATATATAAAAATGGTTTATATGTTTCAATTCCTGGAACTAAAGGTTTAAAAGGTAACAAAACAGCGGCTGCTTTAGGTGCTGTTATATCTCCAGATTTATTAGATCTAAACCTTCTTTATTATTCAAAAGAAAAAGATAAAAAAGACGCTCAGGATCTCATAAAAAATAATAGAGTAAAAATAAATTATTGTGAAGAACCTGGAATTTTTATACATGCTATTGTTGAAGATATATATAATAATATATCAGAATGTATAATACGTAATTCACATACTGGTATAGAAAAAATTATATTAAATTCAAAAGTTATATTTTCTTCTGAATCAGAGGGAAGTATTAAGAAAAATTTTTTTGAAAAATATAATCTTGAAAATATATCTTTAGAAGAAATAATTAATATTTCTTCTGATATGGATTCAAAAGACATTGATTTTATATTTCAAGGAATAGACTTAAACATGAAAGCTGCTAATTATTGTTTAAATAAGAATGATAAATTTGTAGAAAAAACTGGGATTGTATTGAGTGAAATTTTTTCTGATGATATATTATCAGAAAAAATAAGAAAGTTTTCTTCAGCTGCTTCTTTTACAAGAATGACTGGCGCAGATATAACCATAATGAGTTCTGGAGGTTCTGGAAATCAAGGTATTGTAACAACTATTCCAGTATATTTATTTGGAAGAAATAATTCAAACACAGATGAAGAAATCGCAAAAGCTGTTGCAATTAGCCATTTCCTATCGGGATATATAAAATATATAGTGGGAAAGCTTGCACCTATTTGTGGTGCTTTTTACTCAGCTGGTGCTGGAGCTACTGCTGGAATAAGTTATTTAATGAATAAAAACATCAAAAAAATGCTTTGTGCAATAGATACTATGATTTCAAACACAACTGGAGTTATATGTGATGGAGCAAAAGAAAGCTGTGCATTTAGAGTTGGAATTGCAGCACATGAAGCTTATATATCGGCATTGATGGCAGATAAAGAGCTTTATGTGGATACTAATCAAGGCTTTATAGGTAATTGTTGCAGTGAAAGTATAAAAAATATACAAAAAATGAATTTAAATGGAATGAAAAAACTTGATACACTTATAATATCGATACTTGAAGGAAGAAATTGAAAAAGAGATGATTAATTCATCTCTTTTCTATATATAAAAGACATTATTATTACATAGAGCGGAATTACGAAATTAAATATATTAAAAACCCCCATGGCAAATGAACTATATAGAAACAAAACTTGAACAGCTGTAAATACTATTATAGACCATCTTTTAAAAATCCAAAACCCATATATTCCCATACCCCAAACTACAAAGTTTAGCCATACATCTACACCAAAAATCATAGAATTGGAAAATAAATTGTAAAAAGTAATATATAAGTTCAATATAAATCTGATACTTTCAACAATGACTCCAAAATAAAATAATTTATATTTAAGAATTCTTTTTATCATATTCTTTCTCCTCTTTTAGATAAATTCAAGACTATTTTATCATAAACTTCATTCTATTTTGTAAAACCTTTAAAATATTATATAATATGATAATGGATGTTTTCTATATTCCTTCCTTAATTAAATTTATAATTATTTTTTAAATATATAAAAATTTAATACTTAGTATTAGTTTAAAAGACTTAAAAAGTAGTTAAAAAAGTAGAGAAAAATCTCGATAAAATTGATATTAGAAAGGAAGGTGAAAACCGTTATAAGTTTACTAAAGCCAATATTTTGAGCCAATCGTAAATTTTATATAACGGGAAAATATGTTAGAAAACAAATTAGAATATCCAGAAACTCCAATAATTGAACTTGTAAAAAAAGAAATAATAGTGTACTTTGATTCAAAAGAAATTGCAAAAAGCAGTAGACCTCTAAAGATTTTAAAGAAAGATCTCACTCCGATTTATTTTATAAATCTCAATAATGTACATACAAAATATTTAAAAAAATCTGATAAACATTATACATCTCCAATTATAGGTATATCAGATTTTTATGATCTAATACTTGAAAATACTAAGGTTGAAAATGCCGCTTTTATATATTCAAAACCAAATGATGGATACACAATACTTGAAAACTATATATCTTTTTTGCCAGAAAAAATGGATAAGGTTGTATTAGGCGATGATATAATTTGAAGAAAAGGTACGATTTTCATACCCATACTCTTTTATCTGATGGAGTTTTAACCCCTTCAGAACAAATAAGTTGGGCTATTAAAAACAATTATTCTGCAATTGCTTTAACAGATCATGCAGATTATTCAAATATAGATTTTATAATTAAAAATTTGTTAAATTTCATAAAAAATGAATCAAAATTCTATAAAGACATCGATATATTCGCTGGAATTGAAATAACTCATGTTCCTCCAAATTTGATAGATGAAATGGCAAAATATGCAAAAAATATAGGAGCAAAAATTGTTGTAGTACATGGAGAAACCATCTCAGAACCTGTTCCTCTAAAAACAAATTATTATGCCGTAAGATCTAATTATGTGGATATATTAGCCCATCCAGGTCTAATATCAGAAGAAGATATTATACAAGCAGTAAAAAATGATATTTATATTGAAATAACTACAAGAAAAAGCCATGCCTTAACAAATGGTCATGTAGCAAGACTTGCAATTAAGAATAACGCCAAAATACTTATAAACAGTGATGTACATACTCCAGATGATTTTTGTAATTATGAGAAAGCTTTTAAAATAGGTCTTGGTTCTGGAATTTCAGAAGAAAATTTAATCGAAATAATGGAAAAAAATCCAAAATTGTTTATAAATAAAATTAATGATATATGATATATGCTTAAATCTATGCCGATCACATCAAACCTTGTGTTCGGCATTTTATTCTGTTCAATAAATTATATTTTTAATTATTAATAACAGAAATATTTTGAATATTCAATGTAATTCTGTTATTATTAAAAGGAAAGAAATATTGAGATTAAAATATAATTATTTTAATCAAATTTTTATTAAAGGAGAGTTTTTAATGTCAGAAAACAAAGTATTAGCTACAGTTAATGGTAAAGAAATAACTCAAAAAGATGTGGATATATTATTACAAAGAATAGGTCCTCAAAGAGCAGCTCAATTTCAAACACCTCAAGGTCAAGAAAGTTTATTAAGAGAACTCATAAATCAAGAATTAATGTATTTAGAAGCTTTAGATACAGATCTTGATAAAGATGAACAATTTCTTAAAGAAGTTGAACTCGCAAAAAGAGAAATTTTAAAACAATTCGCAATTGGTAGACTATTCGATACTATAGAAGTTACAGATGAAGATGCAAAAAATTATTATGATGAAAATACAAATGCTTTTCAACAAGGCGAACAAGTAAAAGCAAGTCATATTTTAGTTGATTCAGAAGATAAAGCTAATGAAATAATAAAAGAACTCGAAAATGGAAAATCATTTGAAGATGCTGCTAAAGAATATTCTTCTTGTCCTTCAAAAAACAATGGTGGAGACTTAGGATTCTTTGGAAAGGGACAAATGGTACCTGAATTTGAACAAGCAGCTTTTAAAATGAATAAAGAAGATTTAAGTGAACCAGTAAAAACTCAATTTGGATTCCATATAATAAAATTAACAGATAAAAAAGAAGCAAGTGTAATGAAATTTGATGAAGTTAAGGATAATATCAAACAACAATTAATGGTTTATAAACAATCTGAAATATATATGAATAAAGGAAAAGAATTAGAAAAAAAATATGAAGTAATCATCAATAAATAATTTTAAGTAAGAATTAAGATTAAAATATTAAAATGTATTCAGAGTTGGTAATCTAGAGTTACCCCCCGAATATAAATCCCCAAAAAATTTTTAGCCTGCATTTATGCAGGCCTTTTTTATTTTAAATTTTTCAATAATTAAAATATATAATTAACAATATTATATTAAAATAAAATTAAGGGATATAGCTTATATAATATACTAAAGGCGGGATTTTTTATATGAATATTTTAAACTTTTTTCTAAAAGGGCCTGTTGTTCTATTCAGATGGAGTAAAAATAATGATTGGCCTATACTTTTTGTTTCTCAAAATGTTAAAGAAGTTTTGGGATACAACAGTTCAGAATTTCTAGACGGTAATTTAAGGTTCAAGGATTTAATACATCCAGATGATATTTCTCATGTAGAAAATCAAGTTTTTGAAGCTCAAAAAAAAGAAAAAAATTTTTATGAATTTGATTATTTTCGTTTGAAAAGGAAAGATGGTAAATATATTTGGGTATATGATTATAACAGACTCAGCGAAAACAATTCTGATTATGTTGATGGATATATTCTCGATGTGACAGATAAGGTTGAAAAAGAAGTTACTATTACGGGTATTAAAAATATGTATGATACTGCAATGACTATAAACAAATCGGCAATAATAGAAATAAATAAACAAAATAATACTATAATAGCTTCGCCAAATCTGAAAGACTTAATAGGTTTTGATTTTGAGGAAATTAATTATGCAATAAAAAATGAATTTAATAATATTGATTATCTAAAAGAATCTTATCGCAAAATGATAAATTCTTTGAAAAGATACAATTATTGGGAAGAAAAAATAAAAATAGAAAGTAAGAATGAAAAATGGTTATCTGTAACGGCTCAAAAACATCATGAAAGTATTATAATTCTTTTAAAAGATATAACAGATATTGTAAAACTTCAAAGAGATATTGTAATGAATAAATCTTTTTTTGAAAAGATTAGTGAAGGTCTAATGATCGTAAATACCTCTAAACAAATAATAAGGGTAAATGGTGCATTTTCTAAAATCACAGGATACAATAGAGAAGAAATAATAGGTAAAAGTCCTAAAGTTTTGAGTTCGAGTTATCATGATAAAGATTTTTATGAAAATATGTGGATGAGCATAAGAAAAAATGGATATTGGTCTGGAACTATATGGGATAAAAGAAAAGATGGAGAATTGATAGTTCTTAAGTTTAATATATTTGAATTGAAAGAGAGTAATTCAGTAATTAATGGATATATAGGTATATTTAATGATATAACTATCGAGAGAAAGGCTCAATCTGAACTTGAAATATTTAAAAGATATGATCCTTTGACAGAATTACCGAATCAAGAATATTTTATAGAAAAAGCTCAAATGCTTATAAATGAAAACAAACTCAATAAATATGCTTTATTATTAATAGATATCAAAAATTTTAGCACTATAAACAATACTTATGGCTTTTTAAAAGGTGATAAATTAATAAAGGCTATAAAAAAAAGGCTTATGAATTTTTGGAGTAAAGATGCTATTATTTCAAGATTTTCTACGAATGAGTTTTGTATCTTCACAAAGAATAATATGGAAAAAGATTTATATAAAACTATTTTAGAACTATTAAATATTCTTATAGATCCATTTGTAATAGATAAAAATAAAATAATTTTAAAATATAATATAGGAATAAGCACCTCACCATATGATAGCAATGATATAAATGAGCTTATAAATAGTGCAAGAATGGCTCTTTATGCGGCAAAAAGAAGTGGTGTAAACAATTATAGTTTTTACTCTTCCAATTTATACGATAAAATTCAAAAAAGAATTAAAATTGAAAATGAACTTGAAGAAGCCATAAAAACAAAAGAATTAGAAGTATACTATCAACCACAGGTCAGTTTAAAAAGTGGTATTCCAATTGGTGCTGAAGCTCTCATAAGATGGAATCATCCAGAACTTGGTACTGTAAGCCCTGGAATGTTCATGAAAGTTGCCGAAGAAAGTGGCTTAATACAAGATATAGATATTTTTGTTTTAAAAGAAGTTACATCTGAAATAAAATCTTTCATGGAAAAAAATATAAAGATTCCTATTTCGATAAATATATCAGATACATTTTTTAAAAATAAAAATTTTTTAAAAATAATTAAAAATGAAATAGAGAATTCTAATATAGATCCAAATCTCTTAGAATTAGAATTAACAGAAACTATAATGGTTGAGAATGTTGAAATGGTAATAAAAAAATTAGATACTTTAAAGAGTTTTGGTATACGACTTTCAATAGATGATTTTGGTACTGGATATTCATCTTTGAGTTATTTGAGAAAATTCCCAATAGATAAATTAAAAATAGATATGAGTTTTATAAAAGATCTCGAAACGGATAAAAATTCTCAAGAAATAACTTCCACAATAATAGCAATGGCAAAAAACATGAGATTAAAAGTACTTGCTGAGGGAGTTGAAACAGATTTTCAACTTAATTTTTTGAAAGAGAAGAGTTGTGATGAAATACAAGGATATTATTTTTCTCCCCCTGTTAGATTAAATATTTTTAAATCTTTTATAATAAAATAAAAACTGATGTATATATTTATACATCAGTTTTTTAACACTTTGTTTCTGATATTTCATCAACTGCATTTTTACTTATTTTATATAGAAGTTTCGTAAAAAGTTCTATTTCTGTTTCATTAAAATCTTTCAAAAAGATATCATTTATTTCTTTTTTCACACAACATATTTTTTCTTTTATTTTGAGTCCTTTATTTGTTAAATATATACTACTTTTTCTTTTGTCTTCTCTATCTTTGACTTTTATTATATATTCCATTTCAGTGAGTTTTTTTATTGATTTTGCAACTGTCATTTTATCAAGTTTTAAAATACTTACTATTCCTTCTTGACATATCCCTTCTCTATCATATAATAAGACTAAAACTTCAAAATCTATTTTGCCTATACCTATATCATTCATTTCTTTAGAAATATAATAAAATAAATTTCTGGATATTATGCTTATGTATCTCCCAAAGTACTTTTTACAGTCATATCCATCATCCATAAATAAATCCCTCCAGGAATTTCAAAATTATTTAATAAAAGTATTTTTTTCTTCTTCAAGTCTTTGTATATTTTGTTCTACATCTTTTAATTTAATTCTTAATTCAGATAGAAGTCTTTCTATTTCATTGTATGTATATACTGTATTATCTAAAGTTTTATTTATTCCATTTTGAACTATCCAATCGACAAATAAACCATCAAAAAAATAATCGGCAAATCTTCCAAATCCTTCATAAGAAAAACTCGAGTTTAATGCTATATTTACATCTTGCATTTCAGCTTGAAACTTTAATATATCATGTTGAGCATATGTAGCAAGTTGATTGGCTTCATCCATCTTATTTCTTTTCAACATTGTAGAAAGCATTCCCCCACCAAACATGTCCCATAGGCCATAATTTCTTGCACTTTTTAATGAATCTATAACTTTTTCAAGTGAGGTTAAAGCATTTTCTCCCGCTTTTATCGCTTCATTTAATTCTGTTATATAAGAACTATTAGTTTTTATTCTTTCAAAAATTTCTTCAATTTTTTTTGAATTTTCATCATTCGAATTTGAAATGATCTCTGTCTTTTCTTTTATAAGTTCTTCATACTCTTCTTCTATACCAATATAATCTTTTAGCAATTTATTCATATAATCTATATCTCTTTTTATATTTTCAACTTCATGTTTACAAGTTTCATATTTATATTTTGCTTCAAGATATTCTTTTCTTTCTTCATGAAGTTTATTCTCTTTGCTACCTATTATATTATAAAATATAGAACTTATGGATAGATTTTCTAATTTTTCAACATCTTTATACTCTTTATCAAGTTTATCTTTATAGTCTATTAATTCAATTTTAGTTTTGTTCAATTCCATCTCTGCTTTTTCTATTCTTTTTAAAAGTTTATTTTTTTCATCTAATCTGTACTTAGTTTTTATTATTTTATCATCGAGTTCCATAAAAACACCTCCTGTTAATTTTATTATTATATTAATTATATATAATAACTTCTAAAAAGTCCAATTAATTCTTTATTTTGTACTTTTTATCATATAGCTATTGTTTTTATTGCTTATATAAATTATAATATAAATGAAAGTTTAAGGAGGAGAATATTATGGAATTAAAAAATTTTATAATACCTTTTATCGTTGTAATATTAATAACAATATCAGGAAATATGAGATATCCTAATGTAAATAAAGCAGTTATAAATCCAGATATTAAAATAAATACCCCTAAAAACTTAAAAATATATGGTAACAATTTTAAAATAGAATTTGATGAAAACAAAACTGATATTGAATATAATTCAAAATTAAAAACAAATTTTGAAAATGATACATTGAGTATATATGCAGATGAAAATTATATTTCCGATGAAATAAAAATAATAATAGGAACAAAAGAAAAGTTTAAAGATGTGGAAATAAATACTTTGAAATTAAAAATTTCGGGAGAAATTTCTGCTGATAATATAAAAATTTCTACAAATGAATTGATTTCAAATTCTAATTTTAATTCTAAAAACCTAGATATAAGTGGCACTGGCATTTCTTTAAAGGGTGATTTTAATTCAAATAACATAAATATAAATGGAGTTGGTTTGGATATAGATGTTAATATTTATGATAATAAAATTTTTATCATAGATTCTGTCGGAATAAATGGAATAATAAGATTTAAAGATGATATATCTTCAAAAATGACTATAACTGGTATAGGAGGAAGTATAGATTTATATACAAACCTTGGTAAAACTCTTAATCTTTACTCTTCTAAAAATATATTTATAAATAAAAAATTTTTTTAATGGGAGGTTGAAAAAATGAAAAAAGTTATAACATTATTATTGATAACATTAATGGCGGTTTCTGCTTTTTCTCTTAAATTTGGTGGTGGTTGGCCAAGTGTTAGTTATATTCCAGGAGATCAACTTTTAAATCCTATAAAAGATACTGTTAAATTAGGTTTTTCAGAAGGGATTTTTGCTTTTGGTGGCGGTGGAATGGGAAGAATAGGTTCTGGCCCTATATTTTTAGGTGGAGAAGGTTTTGATGGATACTCTTCAAAAAAAGATAAATATAAATTTTCGGCTTCTTATGGAGCATTTTTAATAGGTACTTCTTATGACACTTTTAACTTTGTTTCATTAGATGCAGGACTTGGACTTGGTGGATTTACACAAAAAATAGATGTCTATCAAGATGGAGTTAATAAAGATAAAGAAGGATTTATAGATGGATCTTCTCCTTATATAAATACTATATCTATTGATAGTTTTATCGTATCTCCTTATATTGGCATAACCTTAAAACCTACAGATTTTTTTGGATTTTTTATAAAAGGAAAATATACAGTAGGTGTATCATTTGATGGATGGAAATTTGAATCTGGCGATAGAGTGAAAGGTCTTGAAAACAAAGGCATTAACTTTTATGAATTATCTGCTGGTATAGTTTTTGGTTATTAATAAAATTCAATAAGGCGGTTATTTAACCGCCTTCTCTTAAAATACCAAAGGGGAATTTATATGTTCAAAAAATACTTTTTTATATTTATTTTATTTTCATCGACATTGATAACTTTTTCTGGTTCTTTGAACATAGTAGAAATAATAGAAGGTATACAAAAATACGAAAAAATAATAAGTATAAATCCAGATGATGCAATATCAACTCTTGAACTTGCAAAATTATATGAAATACTTGGTAAAAATGGTGATAGAGAATCTTTAGAAACTGCAAAAATACTTTTTGAAAAAGCTTTTAGAATTGATGAAGATTTAAATGAGGCACATCTTAGATATGGTAGTGTTCTTGCTAAAATAAGTGAATATACATGGTTTTCTCCAATTAAACTATGGTATGTTAATACAGCCTTTAAAGAAATGGAAATGGCTGTAAATCTTGAATTTGATAACATAGAATTCAGACTCATAAGAGCGGAATCATGTTATAACCTTTTAGAATTTGAATTCTGTGAAAATGCTATAATAACGGATTATAAATATCTTTTAGAAAATTTTGAATCTGAAATATATGATCAAAAATTAAAAATTTATTCAAGACTCGCTAAAATTTTTGAATTGAAAAAAGATTTTTATTCCGCTATTGAAATTTATAATAAAATAATAAAAGAATTTCCAAATACTATAGAATCACAGAGAGCAGAAAAATCTATAGATTTATTACTTGGAATTCAGAAGGTGAAATGATTGTTTAAAATTAAAAAGTTTATCAAAATAATTATAATAAATCAGATTTCAGCTTTTATGCTTTCTGCTTTGATATTATTATATACTGGAACATTTTATAATTTTATTTTAAATCTTGAAATAGCTTTATTATTTTCAAACACTATTGGTTTAATATACTATTTTATAAGTTCTATAATTAATAATCTGATAAATGATAAAATAGAAATTAAATTTTTCAACATTTTAATAAAAATTTTCATAGGTACTTTTTCACTTTTTACCGGTATTCAACTTTCTGTATTGCTTTCAAATATGATATTTAAAATACAGTTCATAAGTTATGATAAAACATTTCAAAATTTTCTACTGATATCAAATATGATATTGTTGATAACGGCATTTTTCATGATTTATGTGTATAGAAAATTAAAAAAAGAAATCGAGATAAAAATAAAAGAAAATGAAAAATTAAATCAGTTAAAACTCGAATCTGAGCTGGCCGCTTTACAATCAAAAATAAATCCTCATTTTCTTTTTAACACTTTGAATACGATTATAGATTTAGTATATACTTCTCCTGAAAAGGTTGAAGAGATGATAATAAATTTATCCAGTATTTACAGAAAAATTTTATATTCTTCAGAAACAGAATTGTATACACTTGATCAAGAATTAGAGCTCGTAAAAAAATATTTAGATATAGAAAAAGTTAGATTGGGCGAAAGACTTGAATATACCATAAAAATCGAAGATAATTTAAAAAATTTTAAAATTCCTCCATTGATAATAGAACCAATAGTTGAAAACTCCATAATTCATGGGATTTCAAAGAAAATAGGGATAGGGCATATAAACATAGAAGTTTTTAAAGAAAATAAAAGATTAAAGATACTTATAAAAGATGATGGTATAGGCTTTAAATCTGAAAATATTAAATTTGGATTCGGTGTTACGAGTGTAAAAGAAAGACTTAAAATTCTTTATTCTAATGAGTCTTCTTTTAAAATCTTAAAAAATGAAGATTATGGTATAACAGTTTCTATTTCAATACCTTATAAGTAATGAAAGGAGAAATAAAATTATGAAAATAAAAACTTTAATAGCCGAAGATGAACCACATTCAATGTCAAGAATGGTTAAAATCCTTTCTGAATTTGAAGAAATAGATATAGTCGCACAGGCTTCTGATGGTAATGAAGCTTTAAATTTGATAAAAGAAAAGTCTCCTGAACTTCTCTTCCTAGATATCAACATGCCAGGAAAAACCGGCTTTGAAATCATACAAGAAATTGATTATGAACCTTATATAATATTCGTAACGGCTTATGAAAAATATGCAATTCAAGCATTTGAAGAAAATGCCGTTGATTATATATTAAAACCTACTAATTCCGAAAGAGTTAAAAAGTCATTGGATAAAATTAAAGAAAAAAATCAAAAAGTAGATAATAAAATGATAGATATATTAGAAAAAATAATGCAAAAAGAAAATTATATGAATAGATTTTCTATTAAAAATAATGATGAGATAATACTCATTCCTGAAGATGATGTTTTTTATTTTAAAGCACAGGATAAATATACTTTTTTATGCACTTATGATGAAGAAATGTTCTTCGATACGAGTTTAAAAAAACTTGAAGAAAAATTAAATCCTGAAAAATTTATAAGAATTCATAAAAGTTATATCGTTTCATTGAATAAAATAAATAAAATACAAAAATTATTTCTAAGAGAATATTTAATAGAATTAAAAGATAAGAACAAAACTCTTCTAAAAGTTGGTAGAAGTTATTTATCTTCTTTAAAAAATGAACTTGATTTTTAATTTCATTTCATTTTAAAATTAAAAGTTTTTATAATATTAAATCCAAGCTCAGTTTCGTCTATAAGAGAAATTGAGTTTATTTTTATTTTAAAATTCAACTGTCTTTTTGATAAATATGAGACAATATTTCCTATATTTTCTCGATTTATGTCTTCAGATGCGAGAGTTATATGTGGAAACCATTCTTCGGGAGAATAATATTCAACATTTTGACTTTTATCTTCGTATATTTCCCAAATATATTTATGATATGCATATAATTTTCTACTCAATTTTATTGGGACATATAGAACATTTCGATCTCCTGTAAATATGCCTAAACCACTTGTTTGTACTTCAAAAGGTTCTAAAATTGAAATCTTATTCAAAAGAATTTCTTCTATATTTTCTAATTTATTTCCACTTATATTCCAAGTAAAATGGGGATATGGAAATATATCTTTTATTTTTTTTACTCCAAAATTATCTTCAAGTTCATCCCAGATTTTGTTTATTATATAAAAATGAGGTTCTGATAATATGCTTATTAATGCTTTCATTTAATCCCTCCCAATAACTAATTATAACAAAAATATATTATAATTAATCTATATTATACATCGGGAGGAAAAGATGAAAAATAATTTCGAAAAAGATAAACAATATTATAAGTTCTGTATGTATGGTTTTTTTAAGAATTTGAGATTTTTTGAACCTTTTTTCATGTTATTTTTAAAGGAAAAAGGTCTTTCTTTCACAGAAATAGGTTCTCTTTTAACTAATTATAACAAAAATATATTATAATTAATCTATATTATACATCGGGAGGAAAAGATGAAAAATAATTTCGAAAAAGATAAACAATATTATAAGTTCTGTATGTATGGTTTTTTTAAGAATTTGAGATTTTTTGAACCTTTTTTCATGTTATTTTTAAAGGAAAAAGGTCTTTCTTTCACAGAAATAGGTTCTCTTTATGCAATAAGAGAAATTTTGATAAATCTATTAGAAATACCTACAGGTATAGTTGCAGATGGATTAGGCCGAAGAAGATCTATGATATTTTCTTTTTTATCATACATAGTATCTTTTTTTATATTTTATGTATCAAAGTCTTTTTTTATATTTATTTTTGCTATGATTTTCTATTCTTTTGGAGAAACATTTCGTTCTGGTACACATAAGGCTATGATAATGGAATACTTAAGTCTTAAAAACTGGAAAGATTATAAGGTTGAATATTATGGAAATACGAGATCATGGTCACAAATAGGATCAGCTATTTCATCTATAATTGCTGCCATTTTAGTTTTATATGCTGGCAATTATTCTATGATATTTTTAGCTTCTATAATACCTTATTTTATAGATTTAATAAATCTTTCTACATATCCCAAAGAACTTGATGGAGATATTCAAAAAATAAATTTAAAAGATATAAAATTACATTTTAAAAATGTTTTTAAAGGAATTTTTAACTCTTTTAAAAATAAAGAATTTTTAAAAGCTATAATAAATTCATCTTTTTATGCAGGTTATTATAAAAGCATGAAAGATTTTTTACAGCCCATAATTAAGATGTTGGCTCTAAATATTCCTATATTTTTATTTTTAAATGATCAAAAAAGAGTTTCTATATTTGTTGGAATTGTATATTTTATACTTTATATTTTAACTGCAATTTCTTCAAAAAATTCTTCTAAAATAGTAAAAAAATATAAAACACTTGAAAAACCTTTAAATTTAACTATGATTATTGGTCTTTTATCGGGTATGATGAGCGGTATATTTTTTGTATTTGAACTTTATTATTTATCCACAATATTTTTCTTTTTAATATATATAATAGAAAATTTGAGAAAACCAATAGCAGTTTCAAAAGTTTCTCAAGAAATTGACCTAAAATCTATGGCAACTGGTTTATCAACAGAATCTCAATTTGAAACAATTTTTACAGCCATAATGATATTTTTCATGGGTTTGATAGCAGACATTTCAAATGTCGGTATTTCATTAATAGTTTTATCCATTTTTTCCATTTTAATAAGTAATATATTCAGATTTAAAATATCCTCAAGTAGATAAAGTTAATTAAATCTACTTGAGGATTATGTTTTACGATATTAAATCTTTGATACTCTTGCAAACCTTTATATTTAAATCACTCAATACTTTTTCTTTATATTCTATACTTCCTTCATATCCTTCAATTATAGCTCCAGCATGTCCCATAGTTTTTCCTTTCGGTGCTGTTCGACCAGCAAAAAACGCTTTTATTTTGCCATCATAATTATTTTCTAAAGCATATCTTATTCCTTTTATTTCTTCACTACCACCAACTTCACCTATTATTATAACCTTTTTTATTTTATTTTCTATTATATAATCAAAAGCTTCTTTTAATCCAGTTCCTATTATCATATCTCCACCTAATCCAATCCCTATGCTTATACCTGTTGAATTATTTGAAAGATAATCTGCAATTTCATACATCAAAGTACCACTTTTTGATATTATAGCTATATCTCCCTTTTTAAAAGCTTTTTCTGGCATTATACCTATTTTAGATCTTTCTGGAAGTATTATACCTGGACAATTCGGTCCTATTATTAAAACTTTATTTTCATCTGCTTTAGATTTTATTATAAGCATATCATGAACTGGTACATGTTCAGTTATTATTATTATCTTTTTTATACCACTTTCTATAGCTTCTAAAACAGCTGATTTTACATTTTTAGCTGGAATAAAAATTATTGATGTATCAGTATTATATTTTTCAACAGCTTCTTTCATAGTTTTTAATACAGGAATGTCATACACTTCATCTATGAGATCATTTTTTGAAACACCACATACTATATTAGTTCCATATTCTTTCATTTTTTTTGTATGAAATTGTCCATATTTTCCCGTTATTCCTTGAACACATACTCTTTCTTTTCCATTTATCATATTTCCAACTCCCTTAAATATCCTTTTAAAGCCTTTATCATAGTATCCATATCTTCATAATTTTTCAAATTATTCTCAGAGAGTATTTCATTTCCTTTTTCTTCATTAGTACCTGTAAGCCTTATAAAAAGTTTCATATCTTCGTTTTTTTTCTCAAATTCTACTATAGATTGAGCTATTATATCGCATTGAGTTATTCCACCAAATATATTCATAACTATATTTTTTATTCCTTTATCTTTTAAAAGATTTAAAGCCTTTAATGTAGTTTCTTTATCTGCTCCACCACCTATATCTAAAAAATTGGCTGGTTTTAATCCATAATTGCTAACAGTATCCATAGTAGCCATTACTATTCCAGCACCACATCCTATAACCCCTATATCTCCTTCTAATTCTACATAGTGAAAATTATAATCTGTTTTTTCAAGAAATCTTTGAGACCATTTCTGTCTATATATTGCATTATCATCAACATGCATAACACAATCGAGTGCATAAATTTCATCATCTTGTGTTTCAACTATCGGGTTTATTTCTAATAATGTTAAATCTTTCTCTATAAAGAGATTATATAAATTAGGCATTATTTCTTTTATTTTTCTCGGTGCTTTAAGAAATACTTCATTATAAGTACCTTTTATTATATTTTCTGAACTCTCTATTTCTATACCACCATCATAAGAAAATACCCATTTTATATCTCTATCTTCTCTGTCTATTAAAATAGATATATAATATTCTTTTTTTATATTTATAAGTTCTTCAACGAGTATTCCATAAGGAAGTTCTCCTTTTATTTCTTTATTTTGAAGTTCATTTATAGTATTTGTATATTCATCTTCTTTTTTTATAAATAATACACCACCAGCTTTCATCCTTCCACCAACTAAAACTTGCGATTTTGCAACACTGGGTATCAATCTTTTTTCGGGAATTTTATCTATTATTAATTGAGATTGTGGGATATTTATACCATATTCCCTCAAAAGTTTCTTTCCTGTAAATTCATGAATTTTCATCATTTACCTCCTTATTTTTATATAAAGTAGTATCTTTCTAAATTCTAAAAACGTTTATTTAAAGTAATTTTAAACGATGTTAAAAGGGATATTTACCTCCATAGGTTATAATTAAATTGTTA